>NZ_JAQMIL010000077.1:0-48760 GCF_029990105.1 Bradyrhizobium sp. Arg237L
CCGCGCGTTATGATGGCCGTTCGCCTTCCGCATCGGACTCGCGTGCACTCGAGGCCGACTGCTTTTGGCCCGAGGGCGAAGTCCGGATGAGCTCTAAAACGGTCTGCTTATCGGGGTAGACCGGAAATGCTCGGCCGACTTCTCGAACGGCGCTTTTGACCCATTCCGGACTTCAGGCCCCAAGAACTCCTTCCGGAACGGCAGGCTACCGTTCACGATGTCGGGGTTGCGAGGACGAGTCTAATTTTGCGTTTACACTCTCACCCTACAGGCAAGATACATTGAACGACTGTACCCGGGGCGGCAGTAGCAGAGGCCCATATTCGTCCCCCATGAGCTTCGACGATCGATCGGCAGATCGATAGTCCCATGCCCATGCCACCAGGCTTGGTAGTGTAGAATGCGTCGAACAGGCGGGCCAAACTCTCCGGGTTCAGTCCCGGGCCCGAATCCCGCACGGCGACAAGCACCCAGCCCGATGCATCTTTTCCGGTGCTGATTAGCAACTCTCGCGCCCCTTCACTGACCGCGCTCATCGCTTCGACGGCGTTGATGATCAAGTTGAGGATCACTTGTTGCAGTTGGACTCGATCTCCTTGAATGAGCGGCAAGGCCTCCGCGAGTTGTGTCTGCACCGAGACGCCGTTCTTCACAATTTCGCCGCGGGTCAGGGCAATGACCTCAAGGATTGCTCCGTTGATCTCCAAGGCATCCTTCCGTGGGGGCGCCTTCTTGATTAGGGCACGGATCCGGCCTATGACGTCGGTGGCTCGGTTGCCTGCCTCGACGGTGTTGCCGAGCGCCTGCCGGGCCCGCTCCAGATTTGGCGGCTGGGCGTTTAGCCAGCGCAAGGCAGCTCCGGCATTGGTAACTGTCGCCGCGATTGGCTGCATGACTTCATGGGCAATCGAGGCCGACAGCTCTCCCATCGTCGTGACGCGATTGACGTGTGCCAGCTGCGTCTGCGCCTCACGCAGCGCTTCCGACGCCAGCATCAGCTGGTTGGTCCGTTCTACGACACGTTGTTCGAGTTCCTCATTGAGCCCCTTGATTTCGGCCTTGGCTCGCTTGAGCGCGGCGGTTTCGACAATGTCCCAATTCCCGTGTCGCCTTGCGAGGACAAACTGGTGTGTACGCACCACATCCAGGATTTCATGAGCTCCGCACGTCGCAAGCGGGTACGTGCACAGCAGGGCAAGGCTCTGATTGCTGATAACCTCGTTGAGACTATCTTCATAGTCGCAAAAGTGTCTCCAGAAGTCCTTCTTTGCTACCCAGGTTGTATCCCCGGTCGCTCTCATGCCGGCGTACCCTCTGGCCGATACGCTAGCGAGCTTCTCATACCAAGCGTCTGTCAGTCTCTTGCCATCAAACGTGCCGCCCTGGAGAAACCAATCGCGGGCCGACGCAATTTCCATCCTGGAGTCCGCCAGGTGTCGATCAAGGTCAGGCATAGCGGCTTTCAACGCAGCTGTGGCTTCTTCGATCGTCAAAGGCTCGGCAACAACCCACAGGCAGTACTCCTCCCTTCCCAAACCCGACTTGAAGAATTCGATCAACGTGTCGAGGAGATCCTCTCTCGTCTCATAAAAGAGGCAAAAGTGGGCACCCCAGGCCACCATGTCGCCAACGACGTCGATTCCGGTCTTCCGCATCTCTGTTGTCATTGGGGTCACCTCCAATTTCCAACGTTCCGGTTGCGCAAACCAAAGTTCTACTGCGGCCGCAGCAGCAGTAGCGATTGGCGTTTTGATCATAATGGTGCTCTAGGTCAGTATCGAATTCCGACCCGAGCGGTCAGGAAGGTTAAGCCGACTTCTTGTGGTCGGCCATGAATTTCCTCGACGAACCTTTTGTTGCTGAGGCACGTCAGTGATGCTGACAGTAGATCCATCGTCTGAGACGAATCGGGGCTTTACCACGGGGCGCATCCTCGTCGGCTAAGGTCGTGGGTTGCTCATCGCCGCATCCACCAATGATCGATTAGGCGACGACATCCGCTTGTGGCCCGAATGCGAAGTCCGCGCGGGATCGGAAATGGTCTGCTTACCGGGGTAGATCGGAAGTTACTGGTCGACCTTCCAATCGGCGCTTTTGACCCCGAAGGCGACATCCAGCCTGGTCGGGTTAAGAGCCGCGGGTTCCGTTGACCTATATTGCTGGCGTAGCGGTCAATGCAGTGCACTTGGCGACAGCGGCTGAGCCTAAGCCACCCGTGGCCTATTTTCTTGACCAGAGATCGGACGCTACTGATGTGCCGATCAATCTTCCTCGCCGATGCAACGGATGTCGTCGTCGAAAAGGTGTGCTTTGTTGAAAGGCCAAGTTGGATAGGTGGCCGTCACGGCGACGGGATGACCAACGATATCCTCTTCACTCCCGTCAAAGTCATCGAGGTCAAACGGGGCCAAGTCGAAATTGGCCAAGCATTTATGTCCGAATGGGATTGCGAAATGACTATCGAGATTTTGCCTATCCGCACACGCCCGATCAACGCCGTCATCGAATGTATCCTGAGCCGCAGCGCCGAACTCTATCCGGCCGCATCGACGATCTCCGAGGGTGCTTGGCGGTTTTATGTGATGCGAGCGTAACGACAGAGCCCGGATGCGCCCAGGAAAAACTCTTGGGAACGCGTCCGGGCTTTTGGTATGTGCCGACGAGGTCAGGATCGCGCGAGATCAGCCTGATTGCAAAGGCGACGACGGTCGCGACGATCGCCACGATCCAAAAGGCGACGATGATCCAGAGGAGCGCAAAACCACGCGGCCCCGAGTCCTCACGGACGAACGCGGATGATCGTCTTCCCGCTGATCCGCTTGGTCGGATTGAAAGCGACGACGGCATCGTCGAGGGTCGCGATGCTGCCGATGTTCGTCCGCAGTCGTCCGTCCCGCACCCGCTGGACGATCTCACCCAGTTCGGCGCGATCGGACACGAGAACAAAATCGATCGCCAAACCGTCGGCAGGCCGTGCCTCGCTGGGGCCGGCGATGGTCACCAGCGTTCCTCCGGCTCGAATCAGGCCTGCGGACCGCTTCGCGATGTCGCCGCCGAAGATATCGAAAACCAGATCGACTCCGCCGACGTCTTCGAGGACGTCGTTGTCGAGGTCGACAAACTCCTGCGCGCCGAAGTCGAGCGCCGACTGACGGTGGGCGGCGCGTCCGGTACCGATGACGTAGGCGCCGGCCAATCGCGCGAGTTGCGTCACCATCGAACCGACTGCGCCGGCCGCGCCGTGCACGAGGACGCTCTGCCCCGCCTGAAGGCGACCGTGCTCGAACAGTCCCTGCCACGCGGTCAGGCCCGGCATCGCCACGCTCGCGCCCACCGTGAAGTCGACATCGCCCGGCAGCGGCGCGAGGTTGCGCGCCTCCACGGCCACATACTCGGCCAGCGTGCCGCCGCGATACGAGTCCGTGAGGCCGAACACCCGCTGTCCCACCGACAGCCCGGTCGTGCCGTAGCCGAGGGCGGTGACCACTCCGGCCAGCTCTTGCCCGGGAATCACCGGCGCCCGGTCACGACCGAGGCGATCGGTCCAGGTCGAGGGCCACGTCAACTCATCCCAGGTGAATCCCGACGCATGAACCTGAACGACAACGTCATTGATCGCTGCGTACGGCTCGGGCCGCTCCATCAGCTTCATCCCCGCCGTTCCCGCGGCCTGATCCGTTACCACAATCGCCTTCATGTGAATTGTCTCCTCGTTATTCGTGACGCCTTCATGCTGCGTAACGCGGTCTACAACAAGACCGACACGCTCAAGCCGAACCAGAAGTTGGGGCTTCCTGCGCCGCCGGTTATCACGGCGCCCGCCTAATTGAATAAACCTGCGTCCTGCGGGGCTCGTCTTGGGCCCCGCAGGATGAACGAGGATCAAATGCGAGAACATGATCCATAGGCGAGGTGCAAGCGGACCCTGCGCCTAATACTCCGATGGGTTTCACACCGTACTTTTGATAGTAGGTGCTCGGCTGGCGCATATGTCAGGCGGGCTTTCGCACCACCGTCCCTTGATTGTTATCGATTATGAACCGCCAGATTCCGTCCGCGCCGCGGCGCACGATATCGCACGCCGTGCCTTTGAGGTGCACCTCCTTGCCGTCGCGACCCGTGCCCTCGATCCACCAGTCATACACGAGCTGGGCGATATCGTCGCCGACGAACACATGGCGCATCTTAGTCACGAGCGGCACGCCGGGCCCGACAAAGCGCTCGAGTCGGACGGAGATGTCTTTGTGACCAGTGACGGTTCGCCCGTCATCCTCGACGAACGTGCACTTCGGGTCGAACAATTCAATCAACGCGCTGACCTTGCCGGAGTTAAGTCGCTCGATCAGCGACGGGACAACGTCTTCGGGTTTAGTAGGGAGTGGAAAGGACTCAGACATCATTGATCTCCTGTTCGTGCTGGTTGAAACCGTTTGGCGGGCGCTTCGATCGCGCCACCACCACACAGTACGGTCGGCGATGCAGACTTCGAGACTGGATCAGCTCAATAAGATGCCCAAAAGGATCAATCTGACACTTCTAGGTCTCGGACCACGCCCGATTGCTGGCCATTGTGCGCCAGTCGGCGCCATTCCCCTGGCGTCATCCCCATCCTTTCGGCAAACACACGCCGGAATGCCGAAACAGATTGGTACCCGACTGTCTCGGCCACAGCCTCGGTGCTGATCGCTGGCTTTTTCAACTCGTTGGCCGCCAGACTCATGCGGAGATCGGTCAACAGGTCGAGGGCGGAGCAACCTAGCCTGTCTTGAAAGTGCCTCATGAACGTTGCGCGTGACATGCCGCACAAGTCCGCCAGATCAGGCAGTTTCCAAGACCGCGTCGGATCGGCGAATATCGCTGCAATTGCTGGAGCCAGCCGCGGATGGCCGGCCAGGGCCAACAAGCCTTCGGGTGGTCTGTCGCCTTCGCTTGCCGCGCGTAATACCAACGTGAATAGGGCCGAAGAAAGTGCGTTGAGCATGGCACGTCCTCCCGCTCTGTCACTCGAGGACTCCATTCGCATCAGACTCACCAGGCTGGCGAGTTGGTTGGAGGCGGAGTCGATTCCGTCTTCTCCATGACCATTCATAGCCCGCGTCACCAGATCCGCGGGCATGTAGTTGCGGATCAGCCGATCATGTGGTGGCGCGATGAAAAATCGCCCACACATTAGATCGAGTTGCTCGCCCTCGCCCTCGTTCTCGCTCAACACCCATCCGGCAGACCCCCGGTGTTCCTGGGTACGGATAGGCGTTTGCCCACTACCGTCGTGCAGCACATGCGCCGCACCGTGAGGTAGCAGCACGATGTCTCCGCTCACCAGCTCTCGTGCTGTTCGCGTCTCTGAGTACTCGATAATGGCGCGGCCCTTGACTATGACGTGGTAGGGAATTTCGCTCGCGGCGGCTTGGCTCCAGGTAACGCGCCACGGCGCACCATAGGCGCAGCGCACCTCGAGCTGACCGGTTATGGTGACGATTTGTAGGAGATGGCTTAGCCAGTCGACTTGGGACATAAGAACTCGGGAGCTTGAAACACCTCAAGAATTTTATCACATTCGCAGGCCGTTTGAGCACCGTATGCTCGATTGAGATCGCCGGCGTGTGGACGTCCGGATACTTTTTAGATCATGACGCGAGAATTGGCTGATGTCCTGCGGGGCTCGTCTCGGGCCCCGCAGGTTGAACGAGGATCAAATGCGAGAACATGATCCATAGGCAAGGCGCAAGCGGACCCTGCGCTTATACTCCGATGGGTTTCACACCGTACTTTTGATAGTAGGTGCTCGGCTGGCGCATATGTCAGGCGGGCTTTCGCACTGCCGTCCCTTGATTGTTATCGATTATGAACCGCCAGAATCCGTCCGCACCGCGGCGCACGACGTCGCATGCCGTGCCTCCGAGGTGCACGTGCTTGCCGTCGGGCCCTGTGCCATCAATTGACCAGTCCACCACGAGCTGGGCGATCTCGTTGGCGACGAACACATGGCGCACTATGGTCTTCACCGGCAGGCCGAGCATGATATCGCGCTCGAGTTTGGCGGCGATCTCTGCGTGACCAGTGAGGGTTCGCCCGTCATTCGCGACGAACACGGCCTTTGGTTCGAACAAGGCCATTACCTCGCTGACCCTCCCGGATTTAAACCGCTCGATCAGCGACGGGACAACGCCTTCGGGCTTAGTAGGGAGTGGAAAGGACTCGGACATCATTGATCTCCTGTTCGTGCTGAAACGGTTGCTCTGTGCGTTACTCCCAACGCGACTGTGGCAACTGTTGATCATTGCGGGACGAAATTTTCCAATAGCTGGCACGTATCGTTTCGATGGCGGCCAGGAATAGTGCAGCGCATTCTTCGGCACCGACGAAGGATTCCTTCGGCGCCAACGAAGGGCTCCAGTCGTGAGGACTGTCGCGCCCTTCGTTGGTGCCGAAGAATCCCTTCGCATCGAGGCGCAGGCCGACGAGTCATTACGAATCCTTTTGAACGTTGAGCCAGCGCTTAGCGGCGCCCTCACGGTCAAAGATTTCAGACGGGCCCGTGATGCTTATCAGCAGTCAGCGCCGGATGCGAAGAATGGACCAGAATGAGATCAAGCTTGGATGCGTCTATTACTGCCGCGGCGGCTGGTATAGGCGGCCCGCAAGTCCGCTTCTGGCCCATCGGCGAAGTTGCGGTCCGCCGCTTTGAGGCCTGCTTTGTGGGGTATGGCGCACCAGAATTGCTCACGGTCAGTCCTTCCCATTTTGACCCTTACCGGACGTGGCAGCACTCTCCCTCATTCGATTATGTTATCAGCGCGCGCCTGAACCCGCGGCGGAATCCTTGGCTCAGCCGTCCCTCAGCCAGCGGCGCGACAACGGCCTTCAGCGTCGCCGCGTCGACTGCACCGGTGATCCGCATCCAAGCCCCGGCCGTAAATTCGATCTCGATGCCCCGCTGCCGGCCGACTTGCCTGGACCTACCGCCGTCTCTGAGACGGGGACCACCCGCGCTGGTCCGGAAATCGAATCTGGGCCGTGTGCACAAGTGCACAGACGCGCTGCCCGCGCTGGGCTTGGTTCGGTGGGCCGACCTCCCGACGATCATCCAACCTCCCTCAGCCTAATGATCGAACGGAGAGGAAGCGCGGCCCCGGCGCTTCTCTCCCACGAAAGTCGCGCCGGGGCAGCTCTCCTGAGACAGGAAGTGATAGACAGGAAGTGATGATGACGCCGCGCGAGAGACGCGACATGCCTTATATCGTTGGGCTCGCCTGTGTGGCGGCGGCGCTAATGGTCGCCCTTGCTGCGTTGTGGAGATAGCGTTCAGCCCGCACTCAGTCGAGCAACGTGGCAGAGCCGGTGTCGGTTCGCGCGCGACCGGCCGGCCGAAAGACGCAATCGATTTTTTCTTAGCCCTTGGTTACAAAGTGCACAGACACGCTGCATCGAGTGTGCCCTGTTTCGGCAAGCGACTCTCCCGCTGATCACCAAGGGTCCTTCAAAAGGGGCAGCCGAGAGCAAGCGACGCCCCGGCGCAAACCCTGCTGATTCCTCGGGCGCCGGGGCGGTCAAACTCCGCCTTCCTTAACGTAAGTGATTGAACTCCCCGGTGGCATGGCAGGCTGGCTCCGGCTGATGGGGATACATCTCCGTTACCCTTCAGTGTGACGATGCAGGAGCCCCCGATGGAAGCCGGGGGATCTCTTTTTATTGGGACAAGACTTGCTGCGCGGAATGCGACAGCGTCGACTGGGAAAAATAGGAACACATCATTCAGCGATCAGTTGTTGGACCTCTGCATCTTCCAACGAGGACTACAACAAATGAAGCGTACCTTACTTGCAGTGTTAGCGACTGCGGTGCTCTCAGCGAGCCCGGCGATAGGGCAAAATCCCCCTGCCCAATCTGGCCCGAACAACAGTGCTGTCAACAGCTCGGGACAAAACAATTCGAGCGCCCCCGTGGCTGGCCGCAACAGCTTCACCGAGAGCCAGGCAAAGTCGAGGATCGAGCAGGCGGGCTACTCGAATGTTACATCTCTGAAAAAGGACGACGACGGCGTGTGGCGCGCCAAAGCCAACAAAGGCGGTTCGTCGACCGATGTCAGCGTGGATTTTCAGGGCAACGTAAACTCAGCTAAGTAAGAAGGCACCTTGACATGACCGTTACAATTTCGCGCCTTTATGACAACTACGCCGATGCGCAACGGGCCGTTACCGGCCTGGAGGCGGCAGGCGTGCCTCACTCCGACATCAGCATTGTCGCCAATAATTCGGACAACTGGTACAGCGCCGATAGAAAGATAGATCGTGATGCCGACGGCGTGGATGATCGCGCCGAAGGTGCCGGTAAAGGCGCCGGGATCGGTGCTGGAGTTGGCGGTGCGGCTGGATTACTAGCGGGGCTCGGGTTGCTCGCCATTCCGGGTCTAGGACCGGTGGTTGCTGCCGGGTGGCTCGTCTCCACGGCGGCCGGCGCGGCTGCTGGCGCTGCCACCGGCGGTGTTGTTGGCGCCTTGACCCAAGCAGGGGTCTCGGCGGAAGAGGCTCCGCTGTACGCCGAGGGCGTTCGTCGCGGTGGCACGCTTGTATCAGCGCGGGTTGCTGACGCCGACCGCGGACGGCTGGAATCAATCCTCGACCAGTCCGCTGTCAATCTCCGCGACCGCAGCTCCGCTTGGCGAAAGTCGGGCTGGAAGAGCTTCGATCCGTCGAGCAAACCC
Organism: Bradyrhizobium sp. Arg237L; assembly: GCF_029990105.1. NCBI lineage: Bacteria > Pseudomonadati > Pseudomonadota > Alphaproteobacteria > Hyphomicrobiales > Nitrobacteraceae > Bradyrhizobium > Bradyrhizobium sp. Arg237L. The sequence continues at coordinate 8,705 of NZ_JAQMIL010000077.1, forward strand.
TATGGAGCCGAAGAGGTACGCAAGGAGCGTGAGCTATATACTGCGAAAAGGCGATAGCGCCCGACGACCCGCTTCGGTGGGTCGTTCTTTCTTCCGCCTAAAGGGCGCTTGGTTCATTTACCTCCCTCAGCCAAATGACCTTACTATATCGAGGGCTTCCACGACTGCCATGCCGGAAGTGGCGCGATACTCAACGCCGCCCCGGTCAGGGACTGTCAGGTTATTCGGCCGCGATCGGGTGCACGGTTCCGCTCTGGCCTTGGCTCGCGAACGCAAAGCCCTCGTAGCCCTTTTCGGCGACCTCGGCGCACTTCCTGCGATAGCCGCCGACGCCTTCCGGGCCGAGATACGGCAAGAAGCGGTGCGCCTTGCCGTCGATGTTGGCGCCCATGTACCAGGAATTGGCGGTGATCATGAGGGTCGAATTCCACGCACCGCGACCACGTCCACTAACGTTCACGCAGCCAACGGAGACTATCGTGACCAAACAGAGCATCGTTTTCGCGCATGGACTCTAGGCCGATGGATCATGTTTCAGCAAATTGATCCCCTCGCTCCAAGCCGAGAGCCATGACGTGATGGCCAGTCAGCACGGCCTGGACTCCCTCGCGACCGACGTTGTCGCCGTGAAGGCGTGCCTTGCTCGGGTCGTCAGCCATGCGATCCTCGTCGGTCATTCCTATGGCGGAACACTGATCACGCACGCAGGTACCGACGCGCGAGTAGCCGCGCTCGTTTATATTGCGGCCCTCGCGCCGGATGCCGACGAAACCTCTCAGAGCCTGCTTGGTAAGTTTCCGACGACCTCCGTGTTCGACCACCTCGATGCCCCGGAAGGACGCATCTGGCTCAAGCAAAGCGGCGTCAAGCACTTCGCGGGCGATCTGCCCGAAGCGGAGCAAAAGCTGGTGTATGCGACGTAGGGTGCGCCGGTGGCGGACCTCCTCAACCAAAAGGTCGAGGGTACAGCGTGGAACGCCAAGCCGACCTGGTATGTCCTCACCACCCAGGACCAGACGGTTCATCCGGAACTGCAACACTTTGTCTCGAAACGGATGGAAGGCCGCCACGACCGAAGTCACGTCGTCTCACGTTCCCATGCTATCCAAGCCCAGACGTGGTTCTCGATGTGATCCGCAAGGCCGCGAGCGCAGTCTCAGCGTCCTGATCGCGATCGGCGATTTCGGCTGTTGGCCCCAAAGCTGGCGATTGTGCTCGGGCAGAGCATTTCCGCTCTGCCCGGGTAGTTCAGACGTCGACTTGTTCTGCTATCGCGAGCGCGTCGTCGACCTCAATTCCCAGATATCGAACCGTGCGCTCGATTTTGGTATGCCCAAGAGTAGCTGCACGGCCCGGAAATTGCCTGTGCGCCGATAGATAAGCTTGGCTTTCGTGCGACGCAGCGAATGCGTTCCGAACATGTGAGGATCCAACCCCTATGCCGGCAATCCAACCCGACAACAGCCGCGCATACTGCCGAGTGGTTAAGCTGTAATCGGATCCCCTCCGGCCGATGAACAGACGGTCGCCCGGCTCGCTGCCGCAATAGCGTAGAAGTAATTGCATCATAATTGCGCGGCGATTTAACGTTGAGCATTGCGGTGCGCGTCATCGCGTTCTCCTGTTGCCTTTATAAGAAATCGTAGCGGACAGGCGGGAAGAGTTCTCGGCGCAAACAACCGAGATGAAACCGTCTCGTTGGTCTTCATCTTAGGAGCGCCAAGTATGTCGGAATCAGGAGATGGCCATGGCCAAACGTGAACCAAGTCAGCTTGCATCATGCCCAATTCCGTTGATGTCACTTCGATCTTCAATTCACGTAGCTGTGCTTTGACGATCAGTCTAATATCTAGGCCTCGAGACTTGCATAATATGGCACAATCTATATTATTATCCCGGTGCCTAACTTGGATGCCGATCCACCCTTCGATCGTGGAGATGTCTCCTGGTGTTCCTGAGGGCGGCGTCCCAAAGAACTGAGACGGCGTGAGGCTGGATTATGTGCGTGACGAGCTATCGTGGCTTGCCGCGCCCCTTTTCGGTGCGTGACGCTTTGCGGGACATTCAAATGAACGAACCCACAAAACCGCAATCGCCCTTACCAATCGGCCGAACATATCCGATCACGGATCATACATTTGACGTGGTTGTATTGGGCGCAGGTGGGGCGGGTCTTCGGGCAGCAGTAGGCTGCGCCGAAGACGGACTTCAGACTGCGTGCATTTCCAAAGTCTTTCCCACCCGATCGCACACCGTGGCAGCTCAAGGAGGGATTTCGGCGGCATTGGGTAACATGGGCGAAGATGATTGGCGTTGGCACATGTACGACGTCGTGAAGGGCTCGGACTGGCTCGGCGATCAAGATGCTATTGAGTATCTGTGCCGCAACGCGCCTGCAGCTGTATACGAATTGGAGCATTGGGGCGTCCCCTTTTCGCGTACCTCAGAAGGGAAAATCTATCAGCGACCGTTCGGCGGTATGACGACCGAGTTCGGCAAGGGTATCGCCCAACGAACGTGTGCCGCAGCCGATAGAACTGGACATGCCATACTCCATACTCTGTACAGTCAAGCTTTGCGCCATCGCGCCCACTTCTTCGTAGAGTACTTCGCGCTCGATCTGATCATAAACAGCGAGGGCCGTTGTACTGGTGTTGTCTGCTTGAAGATGGACGACGGTACAATTCACCGTTTCAATTCAAGAATTATGATCCTCGCTACGGGAGGATATGGCAGAGCCTACTTTTCTGCAACGTCCGCTCACACCTGCACGGGGGACGGATCGGCCATGGTCTTGCGAAGCGGATTGCCGCTCCAAGATATGGAATTCGTCCAATTCCATCCAACTGGGATATATGGTGCAGGTTGTCTCATAACCGAAGGCGCGAGAGGTGAAGGAGGATACCTCACTAATTCGGAAGGGGAACGGTTCATGGAGCGCTATGCTCCAACTGCCAAGGACTTGGCATCCCGCGACCTGGTCTCTCGTGCAATGGTCTTAGAAATTCGGGAAGGCCGTGGTGTAGGTAGGCACAAAGACCACATCTTCCTTCATCTTGACCACCTAGACCCGAAAATATTGAAAGAGCGCCTACCAGGTATTTCCGAGAGTGCAAAGATTTTCGCGGGCGTAGATGTTACCAAATCTCCCATTCCCGTACTTCCTACGGTTCACTACAATATGGGGGGTATCCCCACAAACTATCACGGTGAGGTTCTGACTAAGAAGGACGCCAACCCGGATACGATAATACCTGGTCTTATGGCAGTCGGCGAAGCCGCCTGCGTTTCTGTGCACGGAGCCAACCGACTTGGATCGAATTCCCTGAACGACCTCATCGTATTCGGTCGAGCGGCTGCTCTTCGCGCGTGTGCGCTCGTGAAAGATGGAGCTCTACCCGAACCCGTATCCAATTCGGCAAGTCTTGCACTTGACCGGCTGGATCGATTTAGGTGGGCTTCTGGATCCACTCCGACTGCCCGCATACGCGAGAAAATGCAAAGAGTCATGCAGGAGCACTGTGCCGTCTACCGCACGGGCGAGCTTTTGGCCGAGGGCAGTGGTTACTTGACCAATCTGTGGAAACAGATGTCTGACATAAAAGTGTTTGATAGATCGTTAACTTGGAATTCCGATCTCATCGAGACAATGGAACTAGACAATCTCATGTGTCAAGCGATCGCGACGACGGACTCGGCTCTCAGTAGAACGGAGTCGCGTGGAGCCCACGCGCGTGAGGACTTTCCCGAAAGGGACGACGTCAATTGGATGCATCACACTCTTTGCTGGTTTAACGAAGCCGGCGGTTCAACTACAATAGATAAGCGCCCTGTTCACAGCTACACGCTCACCTCGGACGTGCAATACATTCCACCGAAGAAACGGGTGTATTAGATTTCCCAATAGATGCTTGGACGTCGACGGCATTAGCTCAATTTGATCAAATCAACTTTCGTAAGTTGGTTTATGCCTCCTCACTCTTTAAAGGCATCGACGATGAAGTTGCTAAATTCATCAGCAACAGTTGTTTTCGGTCGGGCTAGAAGGCGAATGATCCCCAGATGCCGAACTAATTTCGGGTGAACGAGTGGCCTTAGCTCAAGCCGAAGCTTGGAAAACAGATCGGTTGCGCTTGATGGAACAAGAGCGACGCCCACGCCGGACGAAGTGATTGAAGCCAAAGTGAGAAGCTGACTCGCTGTGAACGAGTGTCGAAGCGAAAACCCGGCTGTAGCAGCCGCAGAATCGACAAGCTCCCGCATTTTGGCCCCTCTCGGAAAGGAAACCAGCGATTGGCCTTTCAAGCGAGAAAACGGCACTTGCTCCAAATTCTGAAATTCATGTGGCTTGGCAAACCCGACTAAGACCTCTTCGGTAATTAGTTTCCTATTTTCGAACTCTGTTGCCGCCTTATCAATTGCGGCAATCGCGATATCAGCTTTTCCACTCCGAATGTCCTGTTCGACCTGCTCCTGGATGCCTTCCCTTACGTGAACTTCGGTGCTTGGGAATTTTTTGTGAAATTTAGCGACCGCCCGATGTAAGCCGCCAGGAACCACAGACATTAGGCACGACACGATGACCTGACTTCTCTTTTGGTTACTATAGCTGGCCATGTTATCGAGCGTGATGTCTATGTCCCCAATTATCCGTTCTGCCATCGCGATGAGGTCAATTCCTGCAGGCGTCAGCTCAACACGCCGAGTCGTTCGAATAAATAGGCTCGTGCCAAGCATCTCCTCCAGCGATTGAATCATCCTTGAAAGCGAGGACTGCGATACATGAAGTTCGTTGGCGGCAGCAACAAAGCTTGCTTGCTTAGCCACGCAAACAGCCGCTCGCAGATGAAACAGGTTTAGATTCAAGTCCGATTGCATTTTTCGTGCTAACCCAGGCGCTTTAAGTATCCGATCTCGGAGAATAATGGCACTTTCGAGCGAGGGCATCAATTAGACTCCAAATCGGACGAGTAGCTGCGCGAATTGCCGCCGCCAATTTCTGCTGAAATCGCGCGCGCGGTGCGAAGCACAATTTTCCCGAGATGCGGAAGCCGCTCCCCACCGAAACGGAGAGTTGGGCCGGACACCGATACGGGCGGCGACGGCTTCCCCGTTTTCGTCAAATACAGGTGAAGCAATGCACCGCAGACTTGCCGATAGCGGGATAATAGCGTAGATTATGCCATGTACGGCAAATATCAGGAGGCGTGACGTGTTCGGCGAAGCTGGCGAACACGCGCGAGTCGCATTCGGGGGACTCCCTTTCAATGCGCCGGTCGAGGTGCAAGTGTTTTTCGAACCTCAATGATGTAGGAGCGTGCCATGGATGAAAAATTACCAGAAGTGACGCAGCAACGCGTGTTGCCGGGTTGGACGGTCAGTCAGTGGGCGGGTGGGCTGATCGAGCACGCTGGAGTGGGTGTGACCATTCTCGACCGAGAGGGTCGGGTGATGTTCTACAATCAATGGGCCGCGAACAGGCTGGATCGTAAGCCGGAGTACATCGGCAAGGACGTTAGAAACCATCACAGAAGAAAGATCACGAATCCTCGCTTCGACGCGATGCTGAAATTGTTTGAGGAGGGTAGAACAGATCCGGTCCACTACGTGGCTCGCCCGTATGGCAAGATCACCATTCTGGTGACGGTGTCGCCGATAAAGGTCGACGGTGAACTCGTGGGCTACTCACAAATCGTTCTCATGAAGGACGAAATCCAAGAGCTCTTCAGACGCTTCGATGAAAGCGGTCGGGAATCTTTCGAGAAGGATATGCTGCCTGCTTGGCCATTCAGCGGTAACGACTGACAAGTGAAGCCTGTGCTAGCCAAGATCCTATTGGATCGCGCCAAGTACGCGGTCGTAGTGATCGCTCCGACTGGATATTCCTTCAATCTGGACGGAGCGAACATCTGCATGACCTTGGTAACACTGTTCATCGATCAAGCTGTGGCATAGAGCACAGCATAGCGCGGCAGCTAAGGACTATCGGAGTCGCTGAGCTCATGTCGAAAGTGAGCGGCGTTGCGGGAACTGGGTTTGTTGCATCGGCCGTGACCCTTTCTGCGGTCGATCCCTCACTCCTTCCCGGTATCGCTAACCTGCCCGGTATCGATAGGTTCACGAGTGAGTGTAGGAAAATCACGAATTCCATTGGTAATGGTCTCGGGCAATTGTTGTGTCGATCTAGTCGACAAAGCCTCGTGCAACCGCACGCCGGGTGAACGCTGTGTCCAACTGAGAGCCAGGGAGCGGCTGAATATGCTCACGTACTGCGGATCCGTACAGTATTGGAAATGCGATCACATAGGACATCTTAACATAACGGGCTATGGCCTATGCGAAGGTGGACAAGCCGCACGATCCGCAACAGATGAAAGAGGAGAGATCACGGTGACCGACATCCTGATCGACAGACTAATCAATTTCGAGACGGCGGCTGACGGCACTGCGGTCAGGTTGATCATCAAGGATGTTGCCGGCCAGACCGTCGGCCTCCTAATGACGATCGACACATTGTCGTCGCTTCTGATGACAATGCCGACGATAGCGTCGTCTGCAGTGAAACGAGCGCACGGCGACCCGCGAATGCGCATTACTTATCCGGCGGAAGAGTTTCAGATTGAGAAAGGCCCAGACGATCTTCGCATCCTGACGATCGGCACGCCGGATGGGTTCAATGTATCCTTTTCCCTGACCGAAGAATTCTCCTACGAACTCGGAGAGGCCCACCTATCGGGCTTCGGTCAGCACCCTCGGAGGCATTGACTGTCGCAGAAGGTCGAAAGGGATGCGAAGGTCGACGCCGAACGATTCCGTCAGGCGGTTACCCTTTAGGCGAGCACGCCAGCGCTACAGACGCAAGCCCCATGAAATACTCATTCAACAAACTTTGCAAGAATGAGAGCGCCGTAACAAGAACTGCGCTTAACGCCGCGATCAAGCCGCTCTATCTCTAGTCCGCAACAAATCAGGCACAGCAGCGTCACGGAGAACGAGGATGTGCGCCATATTCCCAGCGTCAACTGCATCGCCTAATGGAGCCGATGCGACCGTCAAGGACACCAAGCGTGGCAATGCAAGATTTGGACGATCGGACACGTGTTTCGGATCCTCGGATTGAGCTTGTCCTAGTCTTGGGGACACGACGATACTTATCGCTGGTCTCGCGGTTACGATATTCTACGCAACCGCGACGTTAAAAGGAAACAATGTCGGTCAGAACACTTTACCGCAAGATGAGAAACATTTCCGAAAGGCGCGGGTCGACAATTCCGAGCCGGCACACAATATCTGTTTCCGCGGGAGCTCCGCGACAAACCGCTTGACCATCGCCCCCGCCTGCTATCGCAACGAACTGGAACGATCCGAACCACGGCAAAACTTGCGAGTATGAGTATGCGGCTGCAGCTTTATCAGGTGCGATATTTCTTAGCCCTAGCAAGGACGCTCAATTTTACGCAGGCTGCGAAGCAATGCAATGTGACGCAGCCGGCGCTGACAAAGGCGGTACAAAAGCTGGAGGAAGATCTCGGTGGCACGTTGATTCACCGTGAACGTCACCTCACCCAGCTGACCGAGCTGGGCAAGATGATTTTGCCCACGCTGGAGAAAATATTTGCCGCCGCGGAGGCGGTACGGCTTCAGGCGCGCGGCTATCAAAAGAAGACAATCGCCCCGCTCAAGATCGGGCTGGTGCCGTCAGTCTCCGCCGCACTCCTCACGGAATTGCTCTTGGAGCTCGTCAAGATCATCCCTGACCTTCGAATTGATCTGCGCGAGGCAGACGCCAACGGGCTCGTTGCAATGCTTTTGGATGGCGAGATCAATGCCGCACTCGTCGGTGGCGCCGTGGAGCTACCTGAGCGTATCGATCGCTGGCCCCTGTTCGAGGAGCGATACGTGCTCGTCCTGTCACGGAAACATCCGATGGCGAGGCAGACCGTTATCCCACTCCAAGACTTGCATGAGGCGGTATTTCTCGAAAGGGTCGGATGCGACGTCGCAGGCCGATTCAAGCAGGCTTGTTTTGCCGACCATCCAGGCCCTAAGGTTGTGCACAGGAGCGCTGAGGAAAGGCATCTTCAGCAAATGGCATCCGCCGGTTTTGGAGCCATCCTGGCGCCAGAGCACGCTCCCAGGCTGCCGTCGCTCGCCGCTATTCCAATTGAGGGCGACCCCGTCCGGCGAGAGGTGCAGCTTTTGGCCGTGGCGGGAAGGCAGTATTCGCCAGCGCTTGACGCCTTTATCAAGGTCGCTCGCGTTCGGGACTGGACGAATGCGCTGGGCAAACTCCGCAGCGCATCTGCCACTGGCTCGAAAAAGGACAATGTTGGCAAGGCTGACGCAAAAGGTGCGGGCGCCTTGATCCAAATCACGGGCCCCGGTCCCGCCTCCTCATGCCCGAGCTCGTCACGGGCATCCAACCGTCGTTGCTGAAGTGACGCGAAGTTGTGGATGGTCGGGACAAGCCCGGCCATGACGCTGTTGCAGTCGCCTCGCGTAGCCTCTTGAATTGACTCGTCGCATTTCCGGTCAGGCTCTAAGGGCGAGGCTTAGGGCCATCCAATTCGGACAGGGCAGCAAGCACGATTTCGGTCGCCGCTCCCGTGATGGAGTCCGGCCCGACACACGCTCGACGGATGATCCCCCGTTGGTCGAGGACATAGGTGGCCGGTATTGGCAACATCCAAAAGGAGAAGCCATGGGGACCGGAGAGATCAAGGCCGCGCTGCAAGAGACGGCTCTTTATCTGCGCCGGCACCACGGAGACCAAGCCGAACGAAAGGCTCACCCCAAGATCTAGGTCGGAGAGGATTTCCAGATCCAGTCGGTGATCGCGTTTGAAATTGCGTGGCAAGTCTCCGGTCTCAGGCGTTATGGCAATTGCTCTGGCGCCGGCAGCGCGGATACTGGGGGTGGCTCCGTGAAGAGCGCGTAGTCCAGCTGCGCACAATGGGGACCAAATCCCGTAAACGAAGGTAACGATCAACGGCGCAGTTTGTCGCAATTCCAAAGATGAAACGAGCGTTCCATTTGCCTCAGGGAGAAGGAAATCGGGAGCAGGTTCGTTCGCCCTCAGGGCGCCGTCAGGAACGCACGCCTCTCGCAGCCATGATGAAAGCAGCCGGTCGGTTTGGATGTCCAGCGTGCGAAAGCCGCTCAAGGTCTCCGCGGAGGCTTCGATCGGCGTACTGGCCGGGTGCCCCTTCAAAACTTTGTCGTCCATTCTAGTGCTCCCCCCAACGGTGCCCCTCGCGGCACCTGTCCGCGTAAGTTTCTTGCATGGTGACCGTGCGTTCTGGAAAACGAAAATTCAACTTTGGAATGGTAGTCGTTGACGAATAATTGCCAGGAATAGTCGGCGGCTCCAAATATCGCGATGTGCCGCGGCGCACACGAAGCACTAAGCGCCGCGTCCGTAGAGGAGGCCGCGACCGAAGACTCTCTTATAGTCACCGCGCCCGTGCTCCCGCATACAGAGCGAGAGGATGAGGAGGCAGAAGCCAATCATGGAACTGGACGCACTGCCATGACTAATCCTCCGAACCGACGCCCATCGGGAAGTTCACGGCGAATAACTTCGAGAAGACGATAGGCACCGTAGCAAAAATGAAACGATATCGTGAAGCCGGACTGAATTCGTAGGAACTTGAATGCGGTAAGTCCAGACGTTGCTCAGTCGTTTTCCCGAGTCTGTCTGTTCCAGCTAGCCACGCCGCGTGTCAGGCACGCGCTTTTTTGCGTTACGGCACCTCCGAACGGCGACAGGCGCGCTTTCCTACCGGGAGATGTATGCGGCAGCCAAAGAACACTTCTTGGATCGAAAACTGAAGAAGGCGACAGATGAAAACTACGTTCGCCATCGGGCGTCGTCGATTAAATGGATAACTAGAAAGAATTTTGGGCCGGGTACCCAAGAACAAGCGCGACGACTTTCTCGGCCCGCATTTCGCAGGGACGCAAAGAGTCCTCGCCCGACCTCAGCCGGTAAAGGTTGAAGCTGACGACGTCGTCGCCGGCGAGCGCTCGCGCCTACAGGCTGGTCCGCTTTCCATCGCGAGGCTTCCGCACGGTGACGCGGTACCGCAGCCCATCGTGCATGCCTTCGCCGTAGCGCTCGGTACGGGGAGCGCCGATTCAAAGTTCTGTTCCAGCAGTGTCAGACCCGTCGCCTGGGCCAATGAATTGGCCCGGCAGATTGAAGCACGTCCGGTGTCGATCCGCATGGCATCGTTTCGATAGCCGGAGGTAATTGGACGGTCGACCACCCGGTGCCTATCTTCAGTGCTGAGCAAAAAGGAGTACGGCGAATGCCGGCCTACAGGAAAAACCCCGACGCGGTCTCAAAGCTGACTCCCGAGCAGTACCGCGTCACGCAGACTGACGGGACAGAGCGCCCCTTCGCCAACGAATACTGGGACAACAAAGAGCCTGGCCTCTACGTCGACGTGGTTTCCGGCGAGCCGCTCTTCGCATCCTTCGACAAGTTCGACAGCGGGACGGGATGGCCGAGTTTCACGCGGCCTCTCGAGGCCGCGAATGTCGTCGAGAACGTGGACAGCTCGCACGGCATGACACGGACCGAGGTTCGCTCCAAGCACGGCGACAGCCACCTTGGCCACGTTTTCCCGGACGGGCCGCGCGACAAGGGCGGGTTGAGGTACTGCATGAACTCGGCCTCCTTGAGGTTCATCCACCGCGACCAGTTGGAGGGCGAGGGGTACGGCGAGTACGCAAAGCTCTTCGCAAAGCAGGAGGCTTGACGATGGCAGCGACTACAGAACGCGCGATCCTGGCAGGGGGGTGCTTCTGGGGAATGCAGCAGCTGGTGCGGCGCTTGCCCGGCGTTGTCTCGACGCGGGTTGGGTACTCGGGCGGCGACGTCAAGAATGCCACGTACCGCAACCATGGCACGCACGCAGAAGCGATCGAGATCACGTTCGATCCGAGTCAGACGAGCTTCCGCGACCTGTTGGAGTTCTTCTTCCAGATCCACGACCCGACGACGCCCAACCGGCAAGGAAACGACCGAGGCATAAGCTACAGGTCGGCGATTTTCTACACGAGCGAGGAACAACGCCACGTCGCTGAGGACACCATCGCCGACGTCGAGGCCTCAGGGCTGTGGCCGGGCAAGGTGGTGACCGAGCTCGCGCCCGCTGGCGATTTCTGGGAGGCCGAGCCAGAGCACCAGGATTACCTGGAACGCTACCCGAACGGCTACACCTGCCACTTCGTCCGTCCGCAGTGGAAGTTGCCGCGGAGGAACGCCGCCTGACGGCGACCGCGGTGTCTGTGGCCTGCGGCGCGCAGCCTCACGGCGTGTGCACCGTAAATCGTTTGCCAAGTGTCCTCGCCGCCCCGGCGAAGTCGCTCACAACGCGACAAGGTGGCGAGTTTGGACGGCCCGGACACAGCTTTGAGGTTCTCGACGTGAATATATCTAATTCGGCTGCAACCACTACTCGGTCGGCCGCAATTGGATATTCGTTCGTCTTCAATCGAAGGCAACGAAGATCGAACCGATCAAGACCCCAGACCAGGTTGGAGCGTGGAAGGGCCCTTCACCCGCAGGCTGGATGTCTGCGTGAGATGGCATCGTCCCGCTGTGCCGAAGCCGAGCTGATATGGGCCTGAGCACGATAAAGGCTTCTGGACGTGGCAGGCGAGCCGTTCTGGCGTATATCGCGAAGCCCTCGACAAGTTGATGACCACCCTGGACGTCACCTTTGTCACACTGTCGGAGTGCGCGCTTGCGGCGGGTGCGCACTTGGCGGTCGCCCGCACCAACGCCTCCACCATCCACTACTGTCTTCGAGGCGCCAGGAGTCATCCTCCTGGACGACGAAACGCCCATACGCCTGATGCCGCACACGCTGGTGATCGTCCCGTCTGGGCGGACAATGACAATCGCGGCGACGGAGCACCCGACCGCACCACGGGAACACCAGCAAGCACGGCCAACGGATATCCCGTCCTGCGTCACTAGGCGGTCGCGTGCTAGGAGCTCTCCTCTGTCATGGTGCATGGACTGAACGCGATGGACGACTATCTCGACCACGCCCAAGCGCTCGAGCGGACCAAGGGGTTTGAGCCTGGGAGGATACTTGGCGAGCGGCTCGCGCCCGACATGCTGACTTTCGGAGAACAGTTCTCCGTGAGCTGCAACAAGGTCGACGCACACATGGCGAAGTTGATACAGCACGACCCGCCAGCGCCCCGTAGCACCCCGATGATGTACCCGGCATCGAGACTCGCGGCTTCCTGCGAAACGTGCAGCCGGACGAGATTGCCGGCGCGCAGTCCCACACATACGAGCTAACGCCGCCCAGCCTGCGGATGGTTCGGCGGCGACGACTACATCCGGTACCTGGTGCTGCCCGGCTTCTTCTTCCACATCTCGCTTGCGCACGCGATCCTCAGGCACCTTGGAGCGAAGATTGCGAAGCGCGACTATCTTCGTAACCTCACTCAACAGAGCGGCGGTGACTACTCGTGAGAGACGAGCGCGGGGCGCGGCACGGACCGAGCCCTTCAAGGCAGGAAAGTAAGTTTAAGGGATGCCGCTAGTGAGCGAGTTGCGAGAGATCATCGGCGCGCTGCAAAGCGAAGCGAAATTCGAGGCTGCTGTAAGCGAGTTGGGAGCCGCGGGGATCGACCGCGCTGGCGTAAGCTTCCTGACGCAGGAGGAAATTGCAGCCTCCTGCGCAGGAGCCGTCGGCTGCGAGATCACGCAGCTGCCCCGCGTCGAGATCGGCTTGAGCGACGACCGGCGGCAGGTTCGCACACTTGCGACCTCGCTTGCGGCCACCGCCTTCCTGGCGGCGACTGGCGCAGCACCCGCGTCGGCCCTGCTGGCGGGATTGGCTTCTGCGGGTAGTGTCGGTGGGCTGGCAGCCTTGTTCGGCCAGAGCCACGAAGCCCACGTGCACGAGTGGTCCGAGAGCCAGATCCTCAACGGCGGCATCGTGTTGACCGGCCACCCCGCCAGTGCGAAGCAGTTCGAGGCCGCCGCTATTATGCGCCGGCGCCACGGAGGCAACGTCTTCGCCTCGCCATCAGCCTAGCAACGAGTCTCGCCCCCGATTCATCGTGGGCGCTAGCAGACGGATCAGTTCTTCTTCTCGGCAGTCCGCGGCTTCTGGAACGTAGGGGCCGACGGCGCCGCCAGTGCACGATGTGGTGAAATGCGACCGTTCGAGCAATGGAGGTAGAGCTGAGCCATGTTCCGCGTCCATGGTAGCTTCCTCTCAAAACCGCCAACAGCCAAGTTCATCCGCAAAATGGACCCGATGCCGAAGTTGGCTTAACCGTTTCTGCCATCGTTGCGTGAATAATGCTATACGCTATATTTCGCGCATCAGGCTTTAAGGCCTAGCCTTTTTGTCACGTCCGGCTCCGTTGTTAGCCGGATTAGACAGAGGCGAAAGATCTTCCAGACCATTAATTCTAATTGAGAAAGCTCACGCGCGGTTTAGAAGGCCTGACCAGGCGCAGGAGTGAGGCCCGCGGACTTGAATCGGATACGTATGGCATCGGATCGATTGCGGATCGGCACGCGCAAAAGCGCAATGGCGATCGCCCAGACTGAGGAGATCGCACGACGCCTGAAAGCCGTCGGCACCGAGGTCGAAATCGTCAAGTTCGAGACCACGGGCGATATCGACCAGGTTGGCAAGCTCTTGCCGCATGGCGGCAAAGGTGGGGCTTTCGTGGCGCAGATTCGCGAGGCGGTGCTCAACGGAAGGCTCCATGCCGTGATGCATTCGCTTAAGGACATGCCGGGCAATGAGGACACGCCCGGGCTTGTGATCGGCGCGACGCTCTCGCGCGATCCGCCCGGCGACGTCCTGGTGCTGCGGCCGGGCACCTCGGTCGACGAGCTCAAACGCACGCGTGGCAAAGGATTCCAGATCGGCACCAACTCCGTCCGCCGCGCGGCCTATGTGCGGCGGCTGTTTCCGGAGATCAAGGTTATCCATTTCCGCGGCGCCGCCGACAGCCGCGTGCGCAAGCTTGACCAGGGCGCAAAGCAGAAGCTGCCAGATGGTGGTGCGGTGGGGCCCGCGGATGCGCTGATCATGGCGCGCTCAGGCCTCGAGCGCGTCAGGCTTACGAGCCGGATCGCGTACGAATTTTCGATTGCCGAGATGCTGCCGGCAGTGGGGCAGGGGATCGTCGCAGTCGAATGCGCCGCGCGCGATTTCGAGACGCGCCGTATCCTGTCAGCGATCGACGACGCGACGACCCACACGTGCGCCGACGCCGAGCGCGAGGTGCTGTGGGTGCTCAACGGCCATTGTAACTCGCCGATCGCGGGATTTGCGGAAGTCATGGGCACGGAGATGCAGCTCGCCGCATCCGTGCTCGATCATGCGGGCAGTCGGATCATCGAGGCGTCGCGTGTTGGCCGAGCAAGCCGACCGCGCGAACTCGGCCGCGCAGTGGGAATGGAGCTGCTCGCCAGAGGCGCTGCCGAGATCATCGAGCGCGGCCGGCCGGTCTGATAGAGCGTCATTGCGGGGAACGCAGCGACGAAGCAATCAAGAGTCACAGGTGAGGCTCAGGATTGCTTCGTTTCGCTCGCAATTACGGCCGGACAACGACGAGCGCCAACCGCGGCTGGTGGCGGAATTTGCTTGGCTAATTCTCGACTAATTGGTTCGGCGCTTTGCCATCTCAGGTTACCCGAAGGACGTAAGAGAGCAGATAGATGCTCCGCGGGGCTCGGCATCGATGAAGTCCTCCCTCCTTGCAATTCCATCCGCAGATCGGTTCGCTCGGCGCAAAATGTGATACGCGATCTACGCGCGTCCTGATGCGAACACGCTCTAACCCCGCAACAGTGACCATCGAGGGATGATCCGCGCACCGGTAGTCTAAATGAATCGCCGCCGTTCACGTGCAGAGCGCGACATTGCCCTTGTAAAAGGCAGCCGCGAGTTCAAATGCGGACGCTCCGCAAGATTTGGTGATCGGCGCGCACTGCAACCTCGCAATGATCCACGGGCAGCTGACTTCAATCGCTCTCTCGATTTCAACACTTCTCCTTAGGGCTTCGGCCGCCTCGTAACTGATCACCGCCCATAACGCTTCCACCAAGGCGATACACGTCTACCTGTACTATCTTGTTGCCATCAGCCCGGTAGCGCTAGCCTGTGTGCTTGGGCTTGGTATTGCTCACCCTGCAGCAAAATTGCTGGCCGTCGTTACGGGGGTGGCGGCGTTTATTTTCACCGTGTTCACGGATCACAAGACGGGTGTAATCCGCATTTCGCCTACTCGCTCCATCTGGCCGTCGATGCACTCGTCGGTGTGGTCTATTTATCCGCCCGGAGCCATCGACCGAAAGACTTCGTCGTGCAGATAGAAGTGGTGGAAGAGAGCCGCGGCCGCATGCACGCCGGCAACCCAGAGGATGGCGTTGCCGAGGGTGGTGTGTATTTCCATGATCAACTGCCCCAGTCCATGCGCCTTCGCGATCTGGGGGGCGATGTCGAATCCGGGAAGGGTGACGGGAATCCCCTCTAGCCAGGTACCGAGCACCGCCGTTGCTGGAATCGCGATTAGGAGCGCATAAAGCGCGAACTGGACGAGCTTCGCGGCCACTGCCATCCATCGCGGCATCGGCTGCTTCGCGGGCGTGCTGTCGATCAGTCGCCATAGCAGCCGCAGCGCGACGACAATGAAGACAAGCAGCCCGAGCGTCTCGTGAATCCTGCGGAGCCCGTCCGCGCCGGCGGAATAGAGCGAATCGGGGTCGCCCTTGCTCAGCACATAGGCGGCGAGAACCAGGATGACGGTCAGCCAATGAAAGGCCTGGGCGCCGGCGCCGTAGCGAGAGGAAGTGCTGCGCAAACCGATTGTCTCCAATCTTAAGCCCGCCGCAGCGGTTGATGAACGGTGGCGGCGCGTCGCCAGAGATTTGAGCGCTTGGTAAGTTGGCCGGTTCCCCGGGGCGCCTAACTTTACCCTGGAAGTGCATAACCAGTCCTTATCGGTAGCATTCCCAATCTTCATTTCAGCATGTGCTCGCACTCTGGGATGGTTACATCCTGGATGCGAGACACTTCGCTCTCAACGAAAAGTCCGACGAGATGGCTCGGTGACCTGGAAACTCTCATGAGTCATCTTCAGCAATGATGTGTTCCGCAAAACCTGCGAGACCAAATTGGCGATGGCGATAAGTGCACAGGGCGAAAGAGTTGAGGAAGAGCAAAAACGCGACCTTGGCTCTTCTCGGCGCGAGAAGCCGAGAAGAACTTGCAAAGGCGCTTCTCGGGATCGCTCTTCAGCGGTTACGAGCGTCAGGTGGGGCTGTGCTATTCAACGAGAACGGTCAGTTCGTACCGTTCGCCACGTCGAACTGGGCTGAGAACCCTGTGAGGGGTGTTCGGTTTTGCTCCTCCTGGTTTGCGTTGGACCTTGGGGCGCTTGAGCATGCTGCAAGAATGCCCGATCCCATTTCGATGAACGAAGTTCTTTTCAGGTTCGGTGGCATCGAGCTTTCCGTCCTGTGGATACCTCTAAGGTATCGAGGGGACAGAGTGGGTCTGATCTACCTCGAAGCGGATCGAGGCGGGAGCTTCGAAGCAACCTCCATCGAAAGCTTCAGCGCCATCGCAATCCAGGCTGCTGCGGTTCTGGCCAACCTTCGATTAACCGATGATCTCGCGCGAGAAATACGGCTAAGGCGGCACGCAGAGGCAAGTCGCGACGAACTTCATGATTCCATGCGTCGGCATCAATGCACAGGAAAGATAGGTGATTTCAAGTTCAACCCCACGAGGGGAGCGTCAAGCGGTTCAAGGGAGTTTTTTCGAATATTCGGTGTCTCATCCGAGGTAGAGAAGTTCGATCTGGAAATCTGGATCGGCAAACTGCATCCGGACGATCGAGCTCGTGTCAAACGCGTCACCTCCATTGCCGTCGCGACCGGGAGCACTCTTCAGCTGGAATACCCGATCAAAAAAGATGGTAGGGTGCATCACGTCTACTCGGAAGGTTATCTGGAGACGAACGGGGATGGATATGTCCTGTATCAGGGAAACGTCATCGACATTACAGAAAGGAAGGCCGCTAAAAGGTTGTTTGCTGAAACTCAGGCCGAGCTTTCGACCGCTTCGCGCCTGGCGGCTTTGGGCGAGCTCGCCGGCTCGATCGTGCACGAGGTGAATCAACCACTGACCGCGCTGATAACCAGCGCGGAGGCCTGCTGCCGTTAGCGGTCAACATGTCCAATGGAGATGTCCGAGATGGTCGAAGCCGCTAACCAGGTCGTAAACAAAGGAAAGCGGGATATTGCGATCGTGGGTGGATTGGAAGTGCTGGCCAAGGGGGCGCAGGCAAACCTTAGCTTCATCAGGATCGACGGCGTCATTTTGGAAGTATTAGGCATGTTGCGTGACGAATTGGAGAAGTCATCCATTTACGTGCGTGCCGATATCGATGAAGGGTTGCCGGAGTTGAAGGGAGATCGCTTACAGCTACAGCAGGTTGTTTTCAACCTGCTGCGAAACGGCATCGATGCGATGAAGAACGTGCACGGCCGGCTACGAAGGCTGGAAATATCGTGCCGTGCCGACGACGTCGAAATGTTAACGGTATTTCGCCATTGCGATGGTGGCTCAGGAACAACCACAAACGATATGAATCGTTTGTTCGATCCATTCTTCACCACAAGAGACTCTGGAATGAGTTCAGGCTTATTCATAAGCCGGCGCATCATAGAGGCGCATCGTGGACGGATCTGGGCAGAAAGGAATGAGGATTCCGGCCTGACTATCCGGTTAGCGCTGCCGCTATGAGGAAGAGCCGGGAGCGCTCAGGGCGCGCTACAGTGTTTCCGTCTGTTTACGAAGTAGGCAGCTAGGGGTCCCAGCTGCGAACAACATCACCGTCTGCCGTTCAGGATAGTCCAGTCGAAGTGAACCAATCTAATGACGGGTGATTATGAAGTGTGTTTGTCTACCTCAAGTGCGGGCACCGAGTGTAATCGGTTCACCTCCGATCCGTATAAGCGTCGACTGAGCCTGCGGCTAGATGGGAGCGGCGGCCGGATCACTAGAGTTGTCGGGTATGCAGCCCCTCGATTGAGCAGCCGTGTAACCTCGGTCGCGATCATTGATGACGATGATGGCATCTGTGCAGTACGCGGAGCGCTCGTGCGGTATGACGGGTTGACGTGCGTTTCGGTGGAGCTGTTTCTTTCTTCGAGGTCGACAGCGAGGCTGTCGATCATCACCCGGATGTTGGGTTGCCTGGCGTGAAGGGATGGGACACGACCGACATTCTTACACGTGCCGCGCCCAGTCGAGGGCGATACCTTGAGGCAACTGATACGGCTTATTGTGATCGAAGGGACCCGAGTTACTCAACGCGTGCGCGAGCCGAACGCCATGGCCGCGTTCGAAAGCACCAGGCGATGGGCGGATGGCACGCAGATTGTGAAGGAGTTCAGCGCGCTGAAGACGGGCGCAGGATGCGATCCGGGTACAGTTTGTTGCAAAGGTGGATTCGGAGAGGGTGTCCTCGAGACGGGACGTGTCGGGTGGGCATGATGAAAGGATGCCAAGAGGTTTGCGCGAGCGCAAAGAAACCGGGTGTATTTCACGGTTGGTCACGGGCCGACCCCTTACGACAAAACCGCCATGCCAAGCGAAAAGCGAAAGTGCGAAGCGTCCAGCATCAATCTTGCATCGGATACAGACTATGTCACGCGTATATATCGGACTAGTTGAATGAGTGAGAAAAACGACAAGAGAACCAGAAAATGACATCGCCCCAAGACGGCTGGATGGGCAAGATTGCTCAAGAACATGCTTCCGGAGGCACGAATACAGAGCATTTCTACGCCGATCTGAAGCCATTCGACAACTTCTCGCAACTGACGAATTTCGATCGCTATCTTTCCCTGCCGGACGATTGGTTCATCGGGATAGCCGATGTTGTCCAATCGACTCGGGCGATCGAGACCGGTCGATACAAGGCTGTCAACACAGTAGGTGCTGCGGTGCTGGTCGCCATAACCAACGCGTTGCCTAAACTCCGCTTTCCTTATGTTTTTGGCGGCGACGGAGCGACCGTAGCCATTCCGGGCAAGTATCTCGATGAAGTGCGGTATGAATTGGCGCGAACTGCGGCTTGGGCCGAAGATTTTCTCGATCTTGTGCTTCGAGTCACGATCGTTCCCGTTTCCGAAATCCGCGCAGCCGGTCACGATGTCCGTGTCGCGCGATATGCCGCATCCGAGAACGTCTCGTACGCCATGTTCACCGGGGGTGGCGTTGCGTGGGCGGAGACGCAGCTAAAGAAAGGGGAATTCGCGATACGCCGCGCACCGTTGGGTGCCAAGCCTAATCTATCAGGGCTCTATTGCGGGTTCGGCCCAATCCCTACCGAGCAGGGGATCATTCTGTCTATTATTGCCTCGCCGATCGAAGAGCGAGGGTCGTATACGGCGTTGGTGGCAGATGTTTTGGCCCTGATTGAATTGTCGTCGCGCCGTTCGGGACATCCGTTGCCCGAGGGCGGTCCGCTACCCAGCTGGCTCGGAGGCGAGATCCAGAGATTGCTTAGTAGGGGCTCCCGACGCGCGAACCTCCTGACGGCCGCCGCAGATGCATTACGAGCAATCAAGACGCGAATCGTTCTTGCAGCGGGCATTCGCATGGGCCGATTCGAACCCTTCAAGTATCGACGAGAGATCTGGCAGAATACGGACTTCAGGAAGTTCGATGATGGACTGAAAATGACGGTGGATTGTTCGCCGGAAATCGCAGATGCTATCGAAGCTCGACTGGTTTCCGGCCAGCGTTCTCGCGTTTGTTTGGCGGGTACACATCGTCAGAAAAGCGCACATCTCACCTGTTACGTTCCTTCAAACATTCAGTCCGATCACGTCCACTTCGTTGACGGGGCCGATGGAGGCTATGCCGCGGCAGCGGCCAAACAAAAAGCGGCGAGGCTGCCGCGCGGCGCCAATGGTCGCCATAGAGCGAACAGGAGCATCAGAGCGGGCGAGCGGCCGCACGGTGATTGAGATCGGAAAGGATTGTCGCGTCATTGTCGACGCCGAGGTCGATACGGCCGCGCTGGCGCAGCTGCTCGCCGTTCTGATGATTCGGGCCATCCGCAGGTTAACTGCGTGCTGCTGATCGCCACTAGTATGCGTCCGACACCAAACAAGAACGTGGGGTTAGTTGTTCGATTGGTTGACGAACCAATGATCGCAACACCGGGATTGAGCGGGATGTCGGGCGCACTTCGCCCAGTCTGGGCGAAGCCTACGCCAGGGACCGTCATGAGAGCGCCGCCCGGTTTCATCCGATTTTACCGGTTGGGAACTTCCTCATCAAACTTTCCTTGCTGCTGGAACGTCAACGCGTCGGGGTTCGTGCGAAAGCCAGCTCGCCATTGCGCCGGTCTCAAACCCGATACGTTCAGCATTTGGTGCACGCTTGCGAGGCAGTTCAGTCAATGCGCCCGGCTTGGAGTTAGCTTTGCCTTCGAACGGTACCCGCCCGCTATAGTCGATCCCGTATGCTGAAGTTTCCTTTTGCGAGACGTCGAGCCCGACGTACCGCGTCATGGTAGCGCTGCGTATCGGTTGATTGCGAGAGCTCGACGATAATAGGATGACCTTAGTCCAGAATCGTCGATCGCAATTACGTCATCGCTCCCAAATTCTGCATGCCGAACGACACCGTCGTGCGAAAGCCGCACATCCAAGACGGGATGACGGATGACGGCTTCGGATATCGCTGGAAAGCTTGGCGCGCGTCGATGTGGTTGCCCAACAGCTCCTGGAGACGCTCCTAGAGCCTGACTGCCAGGATCGAGGTTGGAAGACGAAGTCGACCCGCGTCGGATCCTGGGAATAAGGGAAAGATCGTCGGAGCGAAGCCGCTACGTCACCCGAAACACGTCTGGTCTATCCGCACAAAGCTTCAGGTGGAGGTCGGCTTCGAGGCAGTGCTCGGTTCAATCTCGCCATCGACAGTAAGCTCGCTGGCGCTCAACGCCCGTGGTTCGCAGACGTCAAAACCGGTTAGGCCGGTCAGGTCATTCGACTGCGCTGATACGTGGCAAAGGGTTCCATTCAGATGCACCAACGGCATCGAAACGATAATCGATTGTAATTGGCGAAGTTGCCGCGGATGCATTGTATTACGCGTGAGGCACGCCACCGACTTTGCTGATGATGCAATTGGGCACTAGCCGTTGGCAACCAGTCTCGCAAGAGCTTTCGACCCACACATCCGGGGCTGTCGATTTCAGGAGATCGGAAACTTGAAGGTCGCTTTCATCGCCTACGCCAATCCCACCAATTTTCTGCACATTGCCGCGAGGCTGCTGCCGTGGCTGTGGGGCTTGACGGCGTTAGCCTTTGCGCTCGGCCTCTTCGGTACGTTCACGGCACCACCCGACTACCAGCAGGGCGAGATGGTGCGCATCATGTACATTCACGTTCCGGCTGCCTGGGTGGCGATGCTGGCCTATACGCTGATGGCGGTTTCGGCGGTCGGCTCGTTGGTTTGGCGCCATCCGCTTGCGAATGCGGCGCAGAAGGCTGCCGGGCCGCTCGGTGCCGCCTTCACTTTTATTTGCCTTGTCACCGGCTCCCTCTGGGGCAAGCCGATGTGGGGCACGTACTGGGTGTGGGACGCCCGGCTTACTTCCGTGCTGGTTCTTTTCCTGATCTATCTCGGTCTGATCGGACTCTGGCAGACAATCGAGGACGCCAGCAGGGCCGCGCGGGCTGCATCGATCATGACGCTGGTCGGGTTCATCAATATTCCTATCGTCAAATTTTCGGTCGACTGGTGGAATACCCTCCATCAGCCAGCTTCCGTGTTCCGGATTGAAGGCTCGACGATCGCCGGCCCGATGCTTTGGCCACTGCTCGTCATGTCGCTTGCATACACGCTTCTATTCGCGACGCTCCACGTTATGGCGATCCGCAACGAAATCATGCGGCGCCGTGCTCAGCGGCTTGCGATCACGCTGGCGGCCGTTGGCGAATCCGCTGGGGCCCGAATGCAATCGGTCGAAGCGGTTTTCTGAGGGTGCGATGGCTCAGCATGGCGGGTTCATCGTGGCGGCTTATCTGGTGACGGGCACGGTCCTGATCGGGGCGATCGCGGCCGTTCTCTTCGACTATCGGCATCAGATCCATGCGCTGGCTCGCCTTGCACCAGGCCGTCTCGGCAATCGCTCATGAGCGACACTCCTACCTCGAAATTCCTCTCGCCCGATGTCGCGGCCACTCGGCACCACCTGGTCCGCATTATGGCGGCGGTCCCGCTTCTGGTCTTCATTGGAATTGCCACACTGCTCGAAGTGCGGCTCGGTGTCGACAACCCGTCGCTCGTGCCTTCGGCCATGATCGGCAGGCCGGTGCCGCAATTCGCGTTGGCGCCGCTCGAAGGGCTCGCCACGCCCGGGCCGCCCGGCCTGTCGAGCGCCGACCTGAAGGCAGGACATGTGACGCTTGTGAACGTATTCGCGTCCTGGTGCGTCGAATGTCATAACGAGCACGAGGCGCTCATGGCCTTGTCGCGCGACCCGGCGCTGCGGCAGCACGGGGTAAAGCTTATCGGCATCATCTACAAGGACGACCCAGGGAGCGCGCGGAGCTATCTCAACGCCAAGGGGAATCCATTCGCACAGGTCGGCATTGACCCGTCCGGCAGGACCGGTATTGATTTCGGGGTCTATGGCGTCCCCGAGACCTACGTAGTCAAAGGAAATGGTACCATCGCCTCCAAGCTGGTGGGCGGCATCTCGGACGCGACCCGTCCCGCTTTGATGGCGGCAATCGCAAGCGCGCAACGGCCATGACGGCTACCTTGCCAAGTCTCGATCCATATAGGTCCAAAAAGTATGATCTTGTCTTTACGCGCGGCGTCGCTGGCTTGCGCCACCGGCTGGCAATCGATCAGCTCGAAGGAGCTACACTGCAGCAGCATTTTGGTCGTGGAGAATGGCGAACGTACCATGTTTTGCAAGGTCACGCGTTTGCGGACGTCGGCGGTGAAGGACCTTGAGACATGCTTTGGCTTGCCTTCGCAATGATGACGGCCGCGGTCTCGCTGGCGCTGCTCCGGCCGCTCTCGGCGCGGCAAGAAGAGCGTAACCCACGCGCTTCTGACATCGCTTTCTATCGAAGCCTATTGGTTGAAGCGGATGATGATGTCCGCCGAGGCTTAGTCGCGGCTGAGGATGCCGCAGCGGCGCGAGCCGAAATTGCGCGCCGGCTGCTCGCCTCCGTCGACTCCGTGCCGAAGGATCGGCCGCATGCATCGGCGGGACCGAGGCGCATCTGCGCCGTTCTGGCGGTTGTTGTGGTGCTGCCGTTTATCGCGCTGGCGCTTTATCTTAGGGTGGGCGCGCCTAACCAACTTGACATGCCGGCATCCCGCCGGACGGGTGCGGAGTTCAACCTCACGGCCGTAATCCCCAAGATCGGAGCGCATCAGGCGGCCCACCCCAACGACGGACACGGCTTCCAGGCGATCGCGGTCGAGCTAGACGGCAGCACAGAAAAAGCGAGGCAACTCTGGGAGGTGCTACGAGCGGATTCGCTATCCAACGCGCCGTGGACGGATGCTGTACATCCGCATTTGGCTGCTGTTGCCGGAGCGCCGCGGCCGGGCGTGGAGGCCGCGCGGTCCGGCCTAGACAGGACTGGCGTTGCGGCGCCGCCTCCAGAACAGAGGACAGAGGCGACCACTGGGATGGTGGAGGGACTCGCTGAGAAGCCCGCGAAGGGCGATCACGATCTTGACGGGTGGCTGCGATTGATCGATCAGGGCCTACGCGGTCATGTGTAAGCAAGAGAAGATCGAGGAGGCCGTGGCAAATGCGCGGGCTAGGCATTCGGGCAACATGAAGCGTTGGCACG
The DNA here is from genome assembly GCF_029990105.1 of Bradyrhizobium sp. Arg237L. Classification (NCBI taxonomy): domain Bacteria; kingdom Pseudomonadati; phylum Pseudomonadota; class Alphaproteobacteria; order Hyphomicrobiales; family Nitrobacteraceae; genus Bradyrhizobium; species Bradyrhizobium sp. Arg237L. The sequence continues at coordinate 32,610 of NZ_JAQMIL010000077.1, forward strand.
CTTGATGGGCTCGTCAAATAGCTCGGGCTGAAAGGATAAATTTTGGCAAGAAAGAAAAGGCGCCTCCTCTTGATCGGCGCGGCCGGCATAACTTTGGCGATCGCGATAAGTCTCGTACTCTTTGCGCTACGCGACAGCATCGTCTTCTTCTACGGGCCGACCGAAATGGCCGAGAAAGCGCCGCGGCTGGGAACCCGGCTGCGCATCGGCGGGCTGGTGGAGCAGGGCTCACTGATCCATGAGGGGCCGTCGACCGTCACTTTCGCGGTGACCGACCTTAAGAAGCACATCAAGGTCGTCTACACAGGATTGCTACCCGATCTCTTCCGGGAAGGGCAGGGTGTCGTGGCCGAGGGCACGGTGGAAGGCCCAAGCCTCTTTCATGCCGACACTGTGCTCGCCAAACATGACGAGCGCTACATGCCCAAGGACGTTGCGGACGGGCTCAAACGGCACGGCATTTGGCGTGACGGCGAGAAATCCGCGCAGAGACAATAGAGTTGCCGTTTATGGTTCACATCAGCCTCCAGGAGTGACCGGGTGATCGTCGAAACTGGACATTATGCGCTCGCCCTCGCCTTGGCGGTCGCGCTGCTGCAGTCGGTTCTGCCGATCTGGGGTACTCGCCGCGGCGATCTCGGCCTCGCCTGCACTGCGGTGCCTGCCGCGATTATCCAATTTGCGCTGGTGGCCTATGCCTTTGCGGCGCTGACCTACGCTCATGTGGTGTCCGACTTCAGTCTCGTAACGGTCGTCGAGAATTCGCACACCACCAAGCCGCTCGTCTACAAGATCGCGGGCGTCTGGGGCAATCATGAAGGCTCTATGCTGCTCTGGGTCTTAATCCTGGCTATCTTCGGAGCCGCGGTGGCGAGCTTTGGCCGCGGCATGGCAGATGAACTGCGGGCCAATACGCTGGCGGTCCAGGGCTGGATCGCGTTTGCCTTCCTGCTCTTCATTCTGCTCACATCCGACCCCTTCGCGCGCCGATTTCCCGCACCCTTTGAGGGGCAAGACCTCAATCCGTTGCTTCAGGACCCTGGCCTCGCGATACATCCGCCGCTGCTCTATCTCGGCTATGTCGGCTTCTCGATTGTGTTCTCCTTCGCGGCGGCGGCGCTGATTAGCGGCCGCGTCGATGGCGCCTGGGCCCGATACATTCGACCATGGGCGCTGATCGCTTGGAGTTTCCTGACGCTCGGCATCGCGATGGGTTCCTACTGGGCCTATTACACCCTGGGCTGGGGTGGATTTTGGTTCTGGGACCCGGTCGAGAATGCCTCATTGATGCCCTGGCTCGCTGGCACGGCGCTGCTGCATTCTGCGGCCGTCATGGAAAAGAGAGACGCGCTCAAGATCTGGACCATCTTCCTCGCGATCCTCACCTTCTCGCTTTCGCTGCTCGGCACGTTCCTGGTCCGCTCGGGCGTGCTTACCTCGGTGCACTCCTTCGCCAGCGACCCATCACGCGGCCTCTTCATCCTCGCGATCCTTATCCTATTTATCGGCGGGTCGCTCGTTCTCTACGCTTGGCGCGCTCCGGCCTTGCGACCCGGCGGCCTGTTCGCGCCTGTGTCTCGGGAAGGTGCGCTCGTGATCAACAACCTAATGCTAACCATCTGTTGCGCCATCGTGCTCACCGGTACCCTTTACCCTCTGGTGCTTGAGACCTTGACCGGCGACAAGATCTCGGTCGGCGCGCCTTTTTTCAATCTGACCTTCGGCCCGTTGGTCATCCCTATCCTGCTACTAATGCCGATCGGCCAGTCGCTTGCCTGGAAGCGCGGCGACTTTCTGGGCGCCGCGCAACGGGTGATGGTTGCGGCAATGGCGGGCGTGGCGCTTTCACTAGTTCTGGCTGCGGCCCTGCGCGGCGGTCCGGTCCTCGCCCCGATAGGTGTGGGCTTGGCGGTCTATCTGATCGTCGGATCGTCCAACGAATTAGTGTCGCGAACCTGGGGCAGAGGGCAGCCCTGGCGCGTGACTTTGGCCCGCGCGACTGGGCTTCCGCGTTCGGCTTGGGGCACGGCTATCGCCCACGCGGGGCTCGGCGTGACATTGTTGGGGCTCGCCGCAACCGGTTGGGGCGTGGAGCGGATTGCGGCGGTCAAGCCGGGGCAGACGGTCGATCTCGGACCCTATCAAGCCACCATAGTCAAGCTTGAGGAGCGACAGGGCCCCAACTATTTCGAAACAGGGGTACGTGCGATTATCAGCCAGAATGGGTCGACGGTGACGACGATTGAACCGGCCAAGCGCACGTTTCCGGTGCGCCAGACTACGATAACGGAAGCCGGCATCGTGACCCTAGGTTTCGGGCAGGTCTACATTTCGCTCGGGGACCAGCATCCGGATGGTTCGATCGATGCCCACATGTTCTGGAAGCCGCTCGTTACGACAATCTGGATTGGCGCTATCGTGATGGCGATCGGAGGAATTGTGTCATTGTCCGATCGGCGTCTCAGGATCGGCTTTGCGCGTCGGGCCATTCACGGCCGCCTCACTGATCCTGTAGCGCCGCAGCCCGCAGAATGACCGCGCTCCGTCGCTTTTTCCTTCTTTTGGTTGTGTTCGCGGGGCTCGCGCCCGGTCTGGCGAGCGCGGTGCAGCCCGACGAGATCCTAGCCGATTCAAAGCTCGAAGCGCGCGCGCGGGGAATTTCCGTTGGGCTGCGCTGTCTTGTCTGTCAGAACCAGTCGATCGACGATTCGAGCGCGGAGCTTGCGCGGGATCTCCGGCTACTGGTTCGCGAACGTCTGAAAGCGGGCGACAGCGACGCGCAGGTGCGCGATTTCCTGGTACGGCGCTATGGAGATTTCATCCTGTTGAAACCGCCATTCGACTCGGAAACCGCCCTACTCTGGGGCACGCCGGCCCTCCTGTTTGCGGTAGGCGCGATCGCGCTTCTTCTCGGACTCCGCCGCCGCAGGCAGTCCACGCCGCCTGATCCGCTGAGCCAAGCCGAGTGCGACCGGCTGGCGTCGGTATTGAACGCCGATATTCCCTCTGAGTGATTTTGGCATTAGTCGGATCGTTTTATCTTGCGAGATGCACGTGCCGAGGTATTTTACCTCTTCGCTTCAATGCTCGACTCGAACGGTGGCGTTAGTCGCATCGCGCCGCAGATAGCCACATATTGGAGCGGTTTACTGACGTGATCCGCTTCGGAACGAACTTATTTCCACCGCTTGAATCCTTTATTCCCCCGCCCCGCGAAGCGCGGCGGCTGCAGCGATCGGGGCGAGCGCGAAGGACGCGAGACCAAGCGCACAGAGGATCAGAAACGGCGTTAGGAATGGCACCGTGCCACTCGCCGCCGCCGAGGCCGCCGAGACGCTAAAGATCATCACTGGCACCGCCAGCGGTACGACGAGAATCGAGAGCAGAAGGCCGCCGCGTCGCAACGTGACGGTAAGGGCTGCGCCGATCGCGCCCAGAAAAGTTAAAGCTGGTGTGCCTACTAGCAGGCTCACGGTCACTCCCCCGAGCGCCGGGCCATCCAGGGCCAACATCAGGCCGAACAGAGGAGAGAGGATCACCAGCGGCAGCCCTGTGACGCACCAGTGAGCTAGGCACTTTACCAGGACAACGAGTTCTAGAGGTGCCGGTGACAGAAGCATCTGGTCCAGCGAACCATCCTCGTGGTCGGCTTGGAACAACCGGTCAAGGCCTAGCAGGGTCGCCAGGAATGCTCCAAGCCACAGGATGGCCGGACCGATTCGCGATAGCAGGTTCAAGTCGGGTCCGATCGCGAAGGGCACGATCGTGACGAGACCGAGGAAGAAGATTATCGCGAGCGACCCTCCGCCGCCGATGCGGCGCGATAGCACGAGATCGCGGTAAAAGACGGCAAGAAGAGTCTCTGTCATGGCCCCCATCCGCCGCCGCCACAGCGGCGTGACCGTCTCCCTTGAAGAAAAGGATCGGCCCTGCCTTGTTTCTCGTTCCGGGACGCATGGAAGCGGAGCAGGCGGGTAGGGCGCCACGGCACTCCCCTCATTGCGCTTCAAGCCTCAGTTCGAGGGTCCCTGGCAGACCGAGTGGTTCATGGGTCGCCGCAAGCACCAAACCGCCGCGTTCAAGATGATCGGCCACAATACCCATCAGCATGACACGTGCGGCCCGGTCGAGTGCGGTCAATGGCTCATCGAGCAGCCATAGAGGGCGGTCGGCGACCAGGAGCCGGGCCAAGGCGACGCGGCGGCGCTGACCTGCCGAAAGATAGCCGACCGGCAGGTCGACAACATGGGCGAGCTCGACGCGGTCGAGCGCCTCCCGAGGGGTCAGTTGGGCTTGCCCTGAAAGTGTCAGACCGAATTGGAGGTTTTCGCGAGCGGTCAGCGCGGACTTCAACCCGTCGAGGTGACCCACGTAGTGGACGCGCTCTGCGAGAGGCGCCGGATCCTTGGCTCCCCACTCGTTCCACGACGCGCAGCCGGACGTCAGGGGTAAGAAGCCGGCGATCGCACGCAGCAGGGTTGATTTGCCCACGCCATTTGAGCCCGTTACTTCGCCAAACTGTCCGGTGTCCAGCCGTAACGATACGCCACGGAGTACTGTGCGCCCACCGCGCACGACCCAAAGGTCCGCGACTAGGAGATGGCAGGATTGTGTGTGGCTCATTTTCGCTTTCAGTCAGCTATGTCCCGCGCCGCTCGCGTTTTTTAGAACGCTCCCCCTGCTTGCCTCTCGCTCGCCGCGGCGCGGCACGAGCCCAGGTTGGCATCACATCGCGTGAGAGACTCGACTTTGCGACACGGGTGCCAGACGTGAGGCCATAGTTGGGCTGATGACCCGACCTCGTCGATGGCGGAACTTCGGTGGCTCGGCCCAGCTCGCCTCTCGGCCCAACCATCGGAGCGCCCTGTTCACATGTGGCCGAGCACCCCGCTGTCGAGGACCCAGCTCGCCCCGGGATACGGCTCAATCGAAAGCCAGAGTATCCCAGGTCTCCACGAGCGCGGCCGTTAGTTTGGCTATGTGTGCCGCCCCGTGGAAGGGCGAGGGCGTGATGCGCAGACGCTCCGTGCCGCGTGGGACAGTAGGGTAGTTGATCGGCTGGATGTAGATGGCGTGGCGCTCAAGCAGGTGATCAGCAGCTGCCTTGCACCGCTCTGCATTACCGACCATCACCGGCACGATGTGAGTGTCGGTGGCGAGCACCGGCAGACCGGCGGCCTTGAGCGCGGCCTTCGTTGCAGCGGCCTGTCGCTGGTGTGCCTTGCGCTCGGCATTCGAGTGTTTGAGGTAGCGCACGGAAGTGAGGGCAGCGGCGGCAACCGCAGGCGGCAGGGCCGTGGTGAAGATGAAGCCCGAGGCGAAGCTGCGTACCGCATCGCAGATTGTCGGCGAGGCCGCGATGTAGCCCCCGATGCAGCCGAAGCCTTTGGCGAGGGTGCCCTCGATTACATCCACGCGGTGCATCACCCCGTCGCGCTCGCCGATCCCGCCGCCGCGGGGGCCGTAAAGGCCGACCGCGTGGACCTCGTCGAGATAAGTCATCGCGCCGTACTGATCCGCAAGGTCACAGATCCTGCCGATAGGTGCAACGTCGCCGTCCATGGAGTAGACGGACTCGAACACGATGAGCTTGGGGCGGTCGCCCGCCTCGTGTAGCAAGGCCTCAAGATGGCCGTGATCGTTGTGGCGAAATATCCTCTTCTCGCAGCCCGATTGACGGATGCCTTCGATTATCGAGTTGTGGTTGAAGGCGTCGGACAGGATCAAGCAGTTCGGGATCAACTTGGCGATCGTCGAGATGCCGGCCTGGTTCGAGACGTAGCCCGAGGTGAAGACGAGGCTCGCCTCCTTGCCGTGCAAGTCGGCGAGCTCGCGCTCAAGGTCCACCAGTGGTGAGTTATTTCCCGCGATGTTGCGCGTGCCGCCGGCGCCGACGCCGCAGCACCGGGCAGTCTCGATCATTGCGGCCACGACCTCAGGCCGCTGCCCCATGCCGAGGTAGTCATTGGAGCACCAGACCGTGATCTCGGTGATCATCCCGTCGGGCCGGCGCCACTTGGCGACCGGGAAGCGGCCAGAAATGCGCTCGATGTCGGTGAAAACACGGTAGCGCCGCTCATCGTGCAGGCGATCGAGGGCCTTGCGGAAGTGGCGCTCGTACGCTTGGTCCGCGCCCTTCGTGTCCTCCGGACTGGACGCGACCCTCGCGGGCAAGTGCAAGGCTGGCGCTCCTTGCCCCGACATCGCGCCCAGGCACGGACATGCTTTGCCGGCGCGCGCGCGAGTTTGAAGTCTCGCCAGCAATTCCACTCCTCTAACGTGATCTCTCATCGTTGTCAGGCCCTAAAGCTGAAGCCCCGGTTGTTCATGGCTCATTATCTTTCAGGCCCTCTCGTCTTGCACAAGTTATTGTTTGTATGCCCTCTGATTATCGCTATGTGCATCGGCTAAATGCGAGTTTTGGTGTGAACTTGAGAAGCCAAGTAACGCGAGGACTAGGTGTTTAGCCCCGGCATTTGCTGGAGCGGATTGAGTTTGAATCGTTCGGGCTGGGAAGTCCAGCATTTGCAGATGTATTCGTTAGGTGTGAGGCCCTTCAGGGTCTTCAGCCGCCGAGCGTAGTTGCCCAGTGTCCGATTAGAAATAATAGCTTCACAAATCGCTGACTTACGTTTCACGAACCCCCGCGCAACTTGCTTTGATTTATGAACGACAGTGACGACTGTCGCAGCGCTATTCTCCGCCGCTATGAAAACTATACGCACCGGCTATTGGAAAATTTCGTCCCTCGCTGCGATCGATGGTTATCGTTGTCGCAGATTTTATCGAGCGACGCGCAGTGCAACCTGCGACGGATATTACTCAATTGCATGAAGCAGAAATGCACGGCTCGAAGCAAAACGTGGCACCAGTGATCAACGAGGCTGGCCGAGGCGGAACGCGCCAGCTGGCTTTCATGTCCGCCGTGGCGTCCCTGGTGGCCTCATTTGCTGCGGCGGCCGCTCCGATCCCCCTGTACAACATCTACCGGGCGGAGGACGGGTTCACCAATGCCGGCATCTCGATGGCTGTGGTCGCCTACGCCGTCGGCACCATCGCCGCACTGTTGGTGCTGGGGCGACTGTCCAATCATCTGGGCCGCCGGCTCACTGCGATCACTAGCCTCGGCCTGCTCCTGCTGGGCTGTCTGCTGTTGCTGAATGTGCACGACATCGACATGCTTCTGGCCGGTCGGTTCCTGGTGGGCGTCGGTACCGGGTTGGCCAGCAGCAGCCTGACCTCCTACATCGTCGACGCCGCCCCCAGCAGGCCAGAATGGTTGGCCTCCGTCGCCTCCAGCCAAGGACCGATGCTCGGCCTCACTGTCGGTGCCATCACCTCCGGCGCCTTGGTCCAGTTCGGCCCCTGGCCACGCGACCTCATCTACCTGGTTTGCGTCGGCTTCCTATTACTGTCTGCTGCACTTATCGCCATCAGCCCGGAAACAGCAACTCCGACGCCGGGCGTTTGGCGATCGCTGTTGCCCCGGGTGAGCGTACCGGCCCAGGTCAGGCATCTGCTCCCTGTCGCGGCAGCGGTGTTCTTGGCCACCTGGTCAACCGGCGCCTTCTACCAAGCCTTCGTGCCTGCGCTGGTCGAAGATCAACTCCACACCGGCAGCCCGCTCATCCTCGGATTGGTGTTCGCCGCCTATATGGCCCCCAGCGTTCTCGGTGCTCCCATTGGCGGCCGATTCACATCCGCGATAGCCCAACGCGTCGGCATGATCACCTTCTTGGCCGGAATGATCGGCATCATCACAGCGATCAACGCCGGCACACTGGCGTTATTCATCATCGCAACCATAGTCGCCGGCGCCGGCCAAGGCATCGCTATCACTGCCGCCACCCGTGGGCTGCTGCACGGCAGCACGCTAGCCGACCGGGCACCGATATTCAGCGCGATCTATCTCCTCTGCTACAGCAGCGCCACCTTCCCCAGCCTCATCTCCGGCAAGCTTTCCAACACCTTCTCGCTACCGCAGATCGCGTTCGGATACGGGGTACTTGCCCTCGGCACCCCCCTGTTCACTGTCCTCTCCGCACGCAACCCGCACACTGACAAGGCCGGAAACAACACCTGCGACAGCTCGTCGACCCCCACGGTCGTGCTCGGCGTCAAGGAATCTACTCGATGAGCACGCAAGAGCGACACCGTTATCAAATGTGTCCGGTGCTCGATGCGCCACGGGTCGGAACAAGCGTGTACCGAGGCCGGATCGTTTCCTGCTTTTTGGCTTCGCCTGCGGGCCAGCTCAGCACGCATCCAGGTGGAAGATTCGGCCATGTCCCGGCCCAGCTCGGCCTGCTCATCTAAGAGGAAGAAAGTGACGCTCGATCATTCGATTTTCACGCGCTGGCCGGCGCAGTACCCTGATCGGTTGCAACTCTTTTCCGCCCCGACGCCCAATGGGGTGAAGGTCGGCATCATGCTTGAGGAAACGAGCCTAACCTACGAGCCGCACCGGATCGACATCATCGCGAACGAAAGCCACGACCCGGCCTTTCTCGCGCTCAACCCCAACGGCAAGATTCCCGCAATCTACGACCCCGACGGGCCGAGCGGCACGCCGCTCGCGCTGTTCGAATCAGGCGCGATCCTCCTCTATCTTGCCGACAAGACGGGACAATTTATCTCGGCCGATCCGAACACTCGCTACGAAACGATCCAGTGGGTGATGTGGCAGATGGGCGGAGTCGGGCCGATGTTTGGCCAGGTCGGCTTCTTCAACAAATTCGCCGGCAAGGCCTATGAGGACAAGCGCCCGCGCGACCGCTACGCGACCGAATCGGCGCGGCTGCTCGGTGTCCTCGACGAACGGCTCGCGGGCCGCGACTGGGTGATGGGCGTCGACTACAGCATCGCCGATATTTCGCTGCTCGGCTGGGTGCGCAACCTCATCGGCTTTTACGAAGCACGCGAGCTCGTCGGCTTCGACCGCTTTCTTCATGTGAAGGCGTGGCTCGACCGCGGCCTGGCGCGTCCGGCAGTGCAGCGCGGGCTGCACGTGTAAGCAGGCTAGAGAGGGTTCGCGAAGAACGAAGCGAGGATATCTATGATTGAAATCACTGCCGACATGGAGGCGATCATCAAGCAGGCGATACTGTCGTTCGTCGCGACAGTCAACGAGGACGGAACGCCCAATCTTTCGCCGAAGGCGTCTTTGACGGTCACAAACGGCGTTCTCTACTTCGCGGATATCGCATCACCGCGGACGATACTGAACTTGAAGCGCAATCCCGCCGTCGAAATTAACGTAGTCGACATCTTCCAGAGGCGCGGTTATCGATTCAAGGGCCGTGCGTTGATACTGCCGCCAGACGATGACGAGTCTTTGATGATCGCCAACTGGGTTCGGGCGACGAATGGTCTAGAGTATCCTGTCGATCACGTTGTCAAAATCGAAACCACTTCGATCACCCCGTTGCTGTCTCCAGCCCATGTCTTTGCCCACCCTCCTCGAAGTCAGGACGAAATCAGGAGCACCTACTACCAAAAGTACGGTGTGAAACCCATCGGGGCATAGGTGCAGGGTCCGCGAAAAACGAAGACCGACCTATAGGCAGAAGGAGAAAGCCCATGAAGATCCGAACCATCATCGCCGCCACCTGCGCCGCCCTCGCCGTCTCGATGGCCGGCCCCATCCACGCCCATGATAGCGAAGCGCAAACCGTCACGAAGAACTTCGAGGCGGCCATTCCCAATATCCCTGGCAAGTCGCTGATCGTCGTGGAGGTCGATTACGCGCCCGGCGCGGCCTCCCCGTCCCACACCCACGCGAAGTCGGCTTTCATCTACGCCTATGTGATCTCGGGTGCGATCGAGTCGAAGGTGAATGACGGCGAGACGCGCATCTATCGGGCGGGTGAGAGCTGGTCCGAACCGCCGGGTGCGAGCCATTCGATCAGCCGCAACGCGAGCAAGACCGAGCCGGCGAAGCTGCTCGCTGTCTTCGTCCTCGATACCAATGACCGCACGCTGACGACACCCGTCAAATAAACCTTCAGACGCATTGAGAGGAACGAGGGTCTTCCGTCGCGAGGCGGAGGGGGTCCTCATCCCGCCGAATTTTATCCTGCAACGCCTCAATGGCGACGGTAGGAACTCCCGTGGGCGCGCGCCGCCCGAGAAGTTTTCTTTCCTGGCTTTCTGCCGTACCATCCCAGGAAAGAGCGCTGCGTCTCATCTCGCGGCGTATCGAAACGACGATGAGCGTCGGGCGACCGAGGAAGGAGAGTAAACCATGAAGATAGTCGTGATCGGCGGCACTGGCCTGATTGGCTCGAAGACCGTTGCCATTCTGCGCCAGGCCGGCCACGAGGTCGCCGCGGCGTCGCCCAAAGTTGGCGTCAACACCGTCACCGGAGAGGGGCTCAAAGAAGCCATGGCCGGCGCACAGGTGGTGATCGACGTCTCCAATGCGCCTTCATTCGACCCCAGGTGGCGTTGGAATTCTTCGAGACCTCTGGCCGCAATCTTGTCGCGGCGGAGGCCGCGGCAGGCGTTCAGCACCATGTCACAGTATCCATCGTCGGGACGGACCGGTTACCGACCAAGGCTATTACCGCGCCAAAGTGGCGCAAGAGCAACTGATCGAGGCTTGCGGTATGCCCTACACGATCATCCGCTCGACCCAGTTCCTGGAATTCCTCGGCGGCATCGCCGATGCAAGCACGGATGGAAGCGTCGTCAGGCTTGCGCCGGGCCTGTTTCAGCCTATCGCGGCTGAGGACGTTGCTGCCGTCGTCGCCGAAGTGGCCTTCGCTGATCCGCGAAACGGGATCATCAGGATCGCAGGCTCGGAACGAGCGCCGTTCAACGAAATCGTCGCTTGCTATTTGAAGGCTGTCGGCGACCCGCGCAAGGTCGTGAAAGACCGAAGCCCGATATTTCGGCGGGCGACTCGAGGAAAAGTCGCTCGTACCATTGGGCGAGGCGCGTCTCGGCCGTCTCAATCTCGAGGAGTGGTTACGCAGCTCGCAGAAAAGAGCCTGATCATGCGGTCGCGGGCCGCGTCGACACTGCGCGAGCCGGCCACCACTGGCGCAGCCGCGTAAAACTTGTCCCATAGCGCATCCTTCGAATCGTGCGACAAGAATGCACCATCAAAAACTGGGACTAAACACCTAGCCGTTCCCCGCGTGGGCGCTGATGGCGTTCTGATCGCCAAGAAGTGCGCAGCGGGTGGTCCGTGATCATTGTTCGCACCATGCCGCGTTGCAGGTTTCGGCTTCAGGTTCCGGCTCGTACTTGCCGCGCGGGCTGTTGGCCCATCGGATTACTTTCTTGATTCCGGTCGCTCCATGTGCCGGTGAGGACGGAACATGGGTCTTCCGATCTCAGCCTCTGCGTCTGCAATCTCTGCGATGTCGCCCTCGGAAAAGCGCCTCAGATCGCTCTTGTTTGAATTGATGCATTTGCACTCACCGGAACGATGAGGCAGCGGCTCAACGCCAGCGCGCTTGAGCGGGGCGTCACGAGCATCCGCGTCATAGTCTACCATCGGAGCCAGCATCATCCGGCCGCCGTGATTTTCGCTTCGCACGAGGTATTCCGGGAATTTGGCAAGGGTGCTCAGCGGGTCGGCAGCTTCATCCCGTCGCGCCGACGATGTAGATAGCGCTTTTGTGTGGGTCGTTCTCTTCGAGCCAACGCATGCCAGGCTCGATCTTGAGGATATAGGAGCACCACTGGTAGCGCTGCGTCGGGAATCCCCTTTTTGTCACGGGCGAGCTGGCGGAAGCCGATCGCATTGGTCCGGTAAGGCGCCAAACCAAGCGATCGAACCCATTCCTCCTTTTCGAGGACGCGCTTTTCCCAGCCTTCCGTAGCCCAGCCGATGTCAGAGTAGACGACCGCAACACCTTCCAAATCCCATTCGCGCGCCCACTGGATCAGCGCGCAGGAATCATTGCCGTAGCTGGCGAAAATGACGAAGCGATTAGTCATGGTGTGGACGTTTCAACCTTTGAGCGCGATTTGGTGGCTGGGTTGTTCTGGTGACGTTTCAACCTCGGGTGGCTCAGAGCCGAAAATCTCTAGCCGTATCTCAGTGCTACTGGCTTTTGGACTGGCTGGACAAAGTACGCGTTGGACTCTGTCCAAGTGCGGCTCCCGCATCATGCATCATTGGGCACATTTGACGAAACCGACTTCTGTCGCGCCCTTAGCGATGATGGCGATCCTCGATAGGAACGCTTCCGGGTCTTTCATCATATGCGGTGAGGTCGCCGTCGGCCAATTTACCGATCTTGCGTTCACCGCTGAGATACCAGATGCTCGCCTTGGCTGCGCTGCTGCGCGGTAAGTTGATATTGTCCTGGTGCACGAGCAACATTGTCAGCGCGCAGTTTGGCAATGCCTATAACCGCCGCCTTGAAATTGAAATTCGCCGAGGACGGTATTGGCTTTTCTCTTGTGAGCGTTGGCTCTGGTGATGCGGTCGATTGCTCGTGAAGCTGGCCGGATCCCAGACCGGATCGTCGGCGACAGCCCACGAACCAGCAGTACAAACGATTATAGTTCGATTGCCGATCAGCCGTCGTTCCGATCGAATGCCTTAGAACGCCTGCACAGCAATTGCTCCAGAGGGATCGAGGGGCTCCTTATTTCGAATAGAGCTTACCAAAGTAACCGTTCAGTTCGCGCAGCACACCACAACAACCGCACGAGTCCTTCTCAGCGGATGGTTCGGCGGCACCAACATTCCGGCGGATGTACGAAAGCGGCGGCCCTGATCCACAAATGTGCCCCGCATACGAGCTTCCACCAATTCGTGATAAAAAAGGTGAAGCAGCAAATTCTCGCTACGGCGAGGGGGTATTTCAGCACACTGCTAGTGAGTGCTGGACTAGGTGCGCGCTTGCTACGTTGAGCGTAGAAATCGGCTCGTCGAGTTGCAACACAATTGCCGCCGCCTTGCGAGGCAGCAAGGTGCCTGGCTAAGGGAGTATCGTGTCTCGAATCATAAACTGCCCGGGATCCGCATTCCCGATGAGCATCGATTCGATGCCCACATTCGATTTCCGCGACGCAGGCACCTGGGTTAAATCTCGCCTTGCTGGGCAGAGGCTCATCGCCGACGCGAGCGAATCGCGGTTTGACTGGAGAAAAAATTATGAAACACACGGTGTCAGTATTACTTTCCAGCGTTCTTGCTGTCAGCGCGATCGCAACAGCGGTATTCGCGCAGCAACCAAAGCTTCCTCCACCGGACGACTGGCATGCGACTGGGCGTTATCTTCCGGAATACACGAGTGATGGTGCTCTCGTACTGCCGAAAAACTTCCATGAATGGGTTTATGTTGGCTCGCCTCTGACACCAAACATATTGAACAATGGGAAGGCAAACTTCCCAGAATTCCACAATGTATACATCGAGCCTGGTTCCTATGAAATCTATAAGAAGACGGGCGTCTTCCCCGAAGGAACCATCTTCGTAAAGGAGCTACAACTTATGCTCCCCGCCGATCGTGCAGACGGCTCGAGACAAGAGCCCTCTGGGCGAGGATTTTTTCCGGGACCCTTTAACGGCGCCGATGTAACCGTCAAAGACACCAAACGGTACCCCGAGACCAATGGCTGGGGTTACTATAACTTCAACCACTTCGAGCCGAAGGCCGCCACCGCCAAGGTCAGGCCGCTGGAGGAATGCGCGTATTGTCATATCGCTAGTGCTAAACGCGATGACGTATGGACGCAGTTCTACGCGTTGCTCGACCAGGTGCCGGTGCCGCCCGCCGAGAACAAGACTATAAAAAAGTAGGAGGCTGCGATGAAGATTCTTGGGTCAACGATGGCGGCTTTATCGGCGTCCATAATCGCAACAGGCATTGGATGCCTTGTCTCGCTGCCAGCAGGCAGTCAGGCCGCTTCTGAGAAAGTTCAACTCGTCGACGCGGCTGGCAATATGCGCATACCGGACAATTACCGCACCAGCTATGAATACCTGGGAAGTTGGTCTGTCGCAGGCGACGAGAAGGGTGCGAAAGAGATGCACACTGTTTACGCCTCGCCGGGAGCTGCGGAGGCGTATCGCGCCACGGGCAAGTTCCCTGATGGATCGGTTTTAGTAAAAGAGGTCCAGAGCACAACGACTGCAGTAATGACCACGGGCACCGTCAGCCATGTAGATCGTCTCAAGGGTTGGTTCATGATGGTGAAGGATAGCAAGAACAGCCACCCTGACAACAAGTTGTGGGGTAACGGCTGGGGTTGGTCCTGGTTTGATGCTGACAATCAGGTCAAGACCACCTCGAAGGATTTTCGTGCTGATTGTCTGGGCTGCCACGTCCCAGCCAAGGCAACGGATTGGATCTATGTCTCAGGTTATCCCGGACTGAAGAAGTAGGTGCGAAATCGCCACAAATGGTAGTCCGGCACAAGGCCGGCTACGAAAGCCGGTGATCGGAGCGATTATGAAATCCAGCAAACCCCTCGGGAAATGCGTTTACGGACCGATGATGGTTCTTCTTGTGTCTTTACTCGCGACTGAGGGGAGTTCGGCGGCCGATACATTGGCCGAAAAGAGAATCACCAAGCTATTCCTCACGTCAGGCCAAGTCGATCTTGCAAGAGAAGTGGTAAGATTGCCGCTTCATCGCGGTCGCCTTTCCTCCGGAGAGACGGTTTGGTTCGTTCTCACCGACGTAAGCGATCTCGCCGCTTCCAAAAAGATGGGCCTCACATGGGCGCCGAGCCTCAGTAAGGCAAAGGATCTCGTGAGCACGCGGGTTGCAGAAATGGATGAGTCCAATAACTTCGCCTTCAAATCGGGGCGGGTTGATTTCTCACCAGTTCAAACGTTGACAGCCGGAGAGACGCCAAACTTCTTCCCGCCTAGGTTGGCGCGGGCCGGGTCTGTTGGGGATGCGCACTACAGCCCGTTGGTCCGGGTGGCAAACCGTAATGACATTGTTTTCAACGCCCCCATGATCGCCTTCAACGTCGGACCAGAGAAAATCTCGTTCTGCGGCGGCAATCCCGATTACTCCGTTGTGACCGACTCCGTGGCAAGCATTTGCCCTGACAATGGCACCGTCGATTTGAAGCTGCGCTTCGGATTTGCGGACGGCAAGCACCTGCGGTACCTCAGCTTCGACGCCAACTCCGAGGAATCAGCAGCGCTCGAGGCATCTACCTTTGCGCCTGCCGAAAGCGACATCCTCCAAAGCGGCGCGACGGAGATTATCTACACAATCGTAAATGGTAGGACCGGCCCGAAGGATCCCGAGCGCCAAGGGCTTAACAGCGCGCTCAGTGGCGAAGGCCCTGCACTCGACATCCTTGCGAATTTCAAGGAGATCAGTGCCGGATATTCACCGATGTGGGATGTTCAACTGGCCGAGTGGACCAAAGAGGCTGTTGAGAATAATCAACGGAAGCTGATTACTGACGGCAACGACATTACAGCAAAAAGCGAAGCTGGCTTATTGGTAAGCCCTGTCGGAGGTCCGGTTAAAACGATTGAACATCTGGTGAACTGCCCAGTGGTGGGTTTCACCAATGAATGATTCTTCGATGAAGGAGAGGTCGAGTTGGTGCGGCAGAGCAGCTTGGTGAGTCATTAGTCGTCCGTACAAACCCAGCAATCGGGTCGGCAGCCAAAATCGCAATCAAGCGCATTCGGTCGGCATCGTGCGATGGGCCGTCGGCGGTTCTTTTGATGCAGTGCTACGTCTCAGGCGCCTCCGTGGGCGCGGACTGAAACAAGTCAATCATCAAACTCCGGGGTTGCACCACGTCTGCGGCAGCAGATCGTCGACATGGTCGCGTTCTTCCAGATCACGGAAGTTCCCAACGAGGGACTCCGTGCGCAGCTTCGCGACTTCGTCGAAGTAGATGATGGAGGTGTCTTTCGCTGAGGAAAGCGACGGGCAAAAGAGAACGGCGCGTTCAAGTTTTTTCGATCGGCCGCAAACATGCCAATGTGATCGTGCGAATGTGAAAGCGGGTGCTAGTAAACAGCACCTGAAATCCGGTAACTGTTGAAGTAGGGCGAGGTGCCGGTCACAATTAGAGTCCGGCATCGCGCGGAGTACGCTAACGAGTAGCGAACCTGGTTTAGGAGCGCGCCGCGATGAAGGAAAACCCTGAGCGAAAAATTCCTCGGCGTGATTTGCTTCGTCTGACCATCGCGGGTAGCGGCGCGG
>NZ_JAQMIL010000078.1:0-48675 GCF_029990105.1 Bradyrhizobium sp. Arg237L
CTGATTTGCCCGACGGCGAAAGCGGAATGTTTTTCGCGCGAGGGATGGACAGACTTTTGGTGATTTGCCCGTCGGGTTGATTTGTCGCACCCAAAGCATCCACATCGTCATTGCGAGCAGAGCGAAGCAATTCATAGCGCCGCAAGTGGAGGCATGGATTGCTTCGCGGAGCCTGTCATCGGGCGCGCGTTCGCGCGACCCGTTGGCTCGCAATGACGGGGGCCGTCATTCCGGGGCGATGCGACAGCATCGAGCCCGGAATCCATTTCACCACAGGCGCTTGCGGCCCAATGGATTCCGGGCCTGCATGCTTCGCACGCATCCCGGAATGACGGCGAAGTTTGCGGCGAGCGACGGCGCAAGGCGTCACCCACTATCATAGTCGCAAGCGAACGCCGGGCTATGCTTCGTCATCAATTGGGCCGTGGGCTCATTAGCGCAGAGCTACAACCGTGGGCCTCACCGGCTGCCAGTGCGATCCAGACCGGCAGGCGTTGATACCGACCAAATCGAGGTATCGATCATCTGGACAGCTTCGTCACCGTTCGCCCTTGTCATGCTTTAGCGGCCAAGCGGACATCAACCGATCGGTACACCCGGCTCACTCGGTCGAAAATGACCCGGAACAGACCTCCCGCGATGCCTGGTTGATGCGCTGCCGAGCATACAGCTGAGATCCATTTTCGCGAGTAGGTCGATGTCCTCAGCCTGAGCTGATGACCTGAAACTCATGTATCACTACACTGATTGTTGGTTGCGGCTGCTGATGTCCGTTACTGTACTGCAGCCGCCCAATCGAAGGAGACCGCCCGTGACCACGCTTGTCGAGCGCCTCGACTTGCCCGCCGCGCTCCGCGCGCGCAGTCGGCGCGACACCGAAACTGACACCGTTCAGTTTGCGCAGGCTGCGCTCGCAGCGGCTAAGCAGGAGGGCCTGCGGCTGGCGGTGCGGGCGCGCTATGTCGCGCTTGCCGTAATCGCCTGCCTGTTGCCGATTATCAACCCGGCATGGGAGCAGCTATATTATGTGGCTCTGCTGGGCCTGTTCGCGCTAATCGGCTGGGCTCAGGCCAGAGTCGGGCGGGTCGGCGTGTCGAGGCCGGAGCTTGCGCTGCTGTTCTGCGACCTTGCGCTGCTGACGTTCGTCATCGTGGGACCGAATCCCCTCGGCTCCGGGCACTGGCCGGCGGCGATGCAACTCCATTTCGGCAACTTCATCTATTTTTTCGTGCTTCTATCGGGCGCCACGCTGGCCTATTCCTGGCGAACGGTTATCGCGGTCGGAACGTGGACCTCGGCCCTCTGGATCATCGGCATTGCCTGGGTGTGGTGGCAGCCCGATCGCGATCCCGCGCTGACCGCCCGTATCGCAGCGGCAATCGGCAGCGATCACCGGCTGTTTCAACTGATCTCGCCCAACTCGATCGTGTTCGGCGAGCGCATTCAGGAGATCGTCGTGTTCATGATCGTCGCGGTGACGCTCGCCGTGGCGGTGCGCCGCAGCAATGATCTCTTGATCCGCCATGCCGCGGTGGAGCGCGAACGCGGCAATCTCGCGCGCTACTTCTCGCCGAACGTGGTCGAGGAATTGTCAGGGCATGACGAGCCACTGAAGCAGGTGCGCACGCAAAACGTCGCGGTGCTGTTCGTCGACATCGTCGGCTTCACGGCCTTTGCCGACGCGCGCACGCCGGACGAGGTCGTGCGCACCTTGCGCGAATTCCACGCGCTGATGGAGCAGGAGGTTTTCCGTCACAGCGGCACGCTGGACAAATATCTCGGCGACGGGCTGATGGCGACCTTCGGCACGCCGTTCATCGGAAAGGCCGACGCCATTAACGCGCTACGCTGTGCGCAGGCGATGATGTCGGCGGCGGATCGATGGAACAACCAGCGCAAAACGGCGGGCGAGACTCCGATCCGCGTCAGTTTTGGCTTGCATTATGGGCCGGTCGTGCTCGGCGACATCGGGCTGACCTGTCTCGAATTTGCGGTGATCGGTTCGACCGTGAACGCCGCAAGCCGGCTCGAAGCCTTGACCCGCGCGCTCGACTGCGCGCTGGTGGCGAGCGACGATCTCGTCAGGCAGGCCAGGACCGAACTCGACAGTGCAGAAGCGGTGTTTCGTCCCCTGATGGCCCAGGCCCCGCAGACCATCCGCGGGCTCGAGCAGCCGATCGCGGTCTGGACGCAGGCACGCGCGGAGGTGTGATAGATCGCGGTGATCGCAACAGGCTTGGCACTTTCGGAGCCTCGGTTTCGCATGAAGCCAAGCCTACTATCCCAAAGCGTCGTCCGACGAAGGAGTTACGACGCAGTTCGATTTTGTCTGTTCCGCAGATGATTGATCAGCCCAGAGAACAGATGGCTGCTTCTGGCCCATCATTTGGTGCCGCGCAGCAATCGCGGCGCCAAGCCGCGCCTCAAATCCCGAGATACCGGTGCTGCAGATCGGGCTCGGCGACCAGTTGCTCTGATGTGCCGCTCCACACGGTGCGGCCACGCTCGATGATGTAGTGGCGGTCGGCGATGCGGGCGAGGTTTCCGACGTTCTTGTCGATCACGAGCACGGATTGGCCGCGCCCCTTCAGCATCGACAGGCAGCTCCAGATCTCGTCGCGGATCAGCGGGGCGAGGCCTTCGGTGGCCTCGTCCAGAATCAGGGGTTTGGGATTGGTCACCAGCGCGCGGCCGATTGCGAGCATCTGCTGCTCGCCGCCGGAGAGCGTGACGCCCATCGCGCCTACTTCGGAAAAGACTTCAGCAGCGCGCGGATCTTGTCCGCGTCCGCGGGCGTTGCAGGATTGTAGATCACCATATTGAGGTCGGGCCGGCCATCGACGGCGAAAGCAGAAAACTCCATCGAGAGCGGTCCCGCGGTGGGATGATGGAGGACTTTCACGCCATCGCCGTGCCCTTGCACGTCGTTGTCACGCCACATTGCCGCGAATTCGGGGCTTGTCGCGGAGAGTTCATCGACCAGCGATTGCACATTGCGCGCCGCACCGGCGCGCGCCACATCCGCGCGGAAGGACGCCACCACATAGCGCGCCACACTTTGCCAGTTGGACTGCGCTGCGCGAACGCGGCTATCGCGGAACATCATGCGCAGAACATTGCGCTGCCCATCCGGCAGTTTGCTGTAGTCGGTGAGGACCGTCGCGGCGGCCCTGTTCCACGCGATCAAATCCCATGTCGCCGTGCGAATAAAAGCGGGACTGTATTCCAGCGTATCGAGCACCCGTTGCAGACGGGGTGAGATACCTTCGGGCGCATGATAGCGGACTTCGGGTGGCCGGCCTAGGCCGAGCAGAAACAAATGTTCGCGCTCCACGTCGGTCAGCATCATGGCTCGGGCAATGCGATCCAGCACGTCGGCCGAGGGTGCTCCGCCGCGCCCCTGCTCCAGCCAAGTGTACCATGTGGCGCTCACATTCGCGCGCTGCGCCACTTCTTCGCGCCGAAGTCCCGGCGTTCGCCGCCGCTTCAGCGGAAAGCCGAATGCCGTAGGATCGAGCTTCGCGCGACGATCCTTGAGATAAGCCCCGAGCGAGTTCGCGTCCGTCATCCTGTTAGCGATTATACCTGTATAATCTCACTACTTTACCCGAATGACGAGCTTAGCAATATCCCGGCATTCCGAACAGGGAGTGCTTCTCATGCGCGTATTCGTCACCGGCGCCGCCGGATTTATCGGCACCGAAACTACAAAAGAACTCATCGCCAACGGGCATCAAGTCGTCGGCCTCGCGCGCTCCGAAGCGAACGTCGAGACGCTCGAGAAACTAGGCGCGGAGGTTCATCGCGGCTCGCTGCAGGACCTGGAAAGCCTGAAGCGCGGCGCAAGGGATTCGGACGGCGTGATCCATCTGGCCTTCATCCATGATTTCTCGAAATTCGCGGAGAATGGCGCGATCGACAAGGCCGCCATCGAAGCAATGGGCGACGTGCTGGCTGGCACGAACAAGCCTTTCATCGTGACCTCGGGAACGGGCCTCATCGCGCCAGGTGTGATGATCACCGAAGATATGCGACGCGATTCAAGCCCGCATGTTCCGCGCGTGTCCGAGCAGGCCGGTTTGGCCTATGCGTCGCGTGGTGTGCGCGCGATGGCAATACGCCTGCCGCAAGTGCATGGCGCCGACGGAAAAGCTGGGTTGATCACTTATCTGCTCGAGCTCGCGCGTCAAAAAGGCGCCGCCGCCTATGTCGGCGAAGGCGCCGAACGCTGGGCAGCGGCGCATAGGCTGGATGTCGCCCGCTTATACCGGCTTGCGTTGGAGAAGGGCGCGGTAGACGGAATTTACCACGCGGTTGGCGAGGAAGGCGTACCCATGCGCCAAGTCATCGAAGTGATCGGCCGCGCGTTGAATGTGCCGGTCGTTTCGATCAAGAAGGAAGAGGCGGCCGATTATTACGGGCCACTGGCAATGTTCGCCGGTTTGGACATGCCGGCCTCCAGCGCTTTGACGCAGCAGCGGTTGGGCTGGACGCCCACTGGGGCTAGCTTGATCGCCGACATCGGCCAGCCGGGTTACTTCAAGGTTTGAGCGGGAGGTTGGGCGCGAAGCGGACATCGACTTCGGTGGGTCGCGCAGGCGGGGTACGCGGCCCAGCTCGTCCAGACCGCCAAGCCGCGCCTCAAATCCCGAGATACCGGTGCTGCAGATCGGGCTCGGCGACCAGTTGCTCTGATGTGCCGCTCCACACGGTCCGGCCGCGCTCGATGATGTAGTGGCGGTCGGCGATGCGGGCGAGGTTTCCGACGTTCTTGTCGATCACGAGCACGGACTGGCCGCGCCCCTTCAGCATCGAGAGGCAGCTCCAGATCTCGTCGCGGATCAGGGGCGCGAGGCCTTCGGTGGCCTCGTCCAGGATCAGGAGTTTGGGATTGGTCATCAGCGCGCGGCCGATTGCGAGCATCTGCTGCTCGCCGCCGGAGAGCGTGACGCCCATGTTGCTGCCGCGTTCGGCGAGGCGCGGAAACAGCGCGTGGATCTTTTCCAGCGTCCAGGGATCGGAGCTGCCTTGGCGATTGCCGGAGGCCGCGACCAGGTTTTCGCGCACCGTCAGGTTCGGAAAGATCTGCCGGCCCTCGGGCACCAGGCCGATGCCGAGTTTTGCAATTCTGTATGACGGCAGGCCGCGCACCTGTTGCCCGGCAAAGCGGATCGCACCTGACCGCGCCGGAGTCAGCCCCATGATGGAGCGGATCGTGGTGGTCTTGCCCATGCCGTTGCGGCCCATCAGCGCGATCATCTCGCCGCGCTTGATCGACAGCGACAGGCCGAACAGCACCTGGCTCAGGCCGTAGCAGGTCTCGATCCCTTCGACCTCCAGCAATGTGTCAGCCAATTGGGCCTCCCTGGCGGGTCACCGCATGCTGTTCGCCGAGATAGGCGCGCTTGACCTCTTCATGCCGGCGGATCGCATCCGGGGTGTCGCAGGCAATGACGCGGCCATAGACCAGGACCGTGATGCGGTCGGCGAGCGCGAACACCGCTTCCATGTCGTGCTCGACCAGCACGATGGTGAACTCCTTGCGCAGCTCCTTCAACAGAGTGACCATCCGCGCGGACTCGGTGACACCGAGGCCCGCCATCGGTTCGTCCAGCAGCAAGAGCTGCGGCTTGGTCGCAAGGGCCACCGCAAGTTCGACTTCGCGCTGCTCGCCATGGCTGAGCTCGGAGACCAGGACATCGGCGCGCGATCCGAGCCCGACGCGCTCCAGCGCCGCACGCGCGGTATCGCGCAGATGCTTCTCCTTCCGCGCGTTGCCCCAGAAGCGGAAGGAGTGACCATCATGCGCCTGCGCCGCGAGCGCGACGTTGTCGATGGCGCTGAAATCCTTCAAGAGCGAGGTGATCTGGAACGAGCGCGCCAGCCCGAGCCGGCTTCGCCGGTAGGACGGCAACCCCGTGACATCGCGACCGGCAAAATGGATGGTGCCGGAATTCGGCATCAATTGCCCGGTCAACTGACTGATCAACGTAGTCTTGCCGGCGCCGTTGGGTCCGATGATCGCATGCAGTTCGCCGCGCGGCACTTCGAGCGACAGATTGTCGGTCGCGAGGATGCCGCCGAAACGGCGCACCAGATTGTCGACGCGAAGCAGGGGATCAGCCACGACGCACCCTCCCGAGCAGGCCCATGATGCCACCACGCGCAAACAGGACGATCAAGAGCAAGAGCGGGCCCATGATCAGCGCCCAATATTCGGTGAACTGCGACAGCAATTCTTCCAGCACGAGATAGACGATCGCGCCGATCAACGGGCCGAACAGCGAGCCCATCCCGCCCAGGATCACCATCACCATGAGATCGCCGGACCGCGTCCAGTACATCACGGCCGGGCTGACGAAATCGGTGTTGTTGGCGAGCAGCGCGCCGGCAAGGCCGCAGATGGTGCCCGCGATGACGAAGCAGGTCAGCCGGTAGCGATAGGCCGGAAAGCCGATTGCCTGCATGCGCTGCTCGTTGGAGCGCACGCCCTGCACCACAAGGCCGAACCGCGAATTGACGATGCGCCAGATCAGGTAGACGCCGCCGAACAGGCAGGCGAGGCAGAGATAATAGAACTGCGTGCGGTCCGAGAGGTTGATCAGCCCGTCGAAGGTGCTGCGCTTGTAGATGGTCAGGCCGTCGTCACCGCCGTAGCGCGACAGCGCGGAGGCGACGTAATAGGCCATCTGTGCAAAGGCGAGCGTGATCATGATGAAATAGACGCCGCGGGTCCGCAACGATAGCGCGCCGATCACCAGCGCAAACAAGGCGGAGACGGCGAGCGCGACCGGCCACTGGATGAAACCGGAGCCGATGCCCTCGGCCGCCAGGATGCCGACGGCATAGCCGCCGATGCCGAGATAGGCGGCGTGGCCGAAGCTCATCATGCCGCCATAGCCCATCATCAGGTTCAGGCTCGAGGCCGCCAGCGCAAAGATGATGATCCGCGTGAACAGCGTCAGGATGAAGATATTGCCTGTAACCGCCGAATAGACCGGCAGCAGGACAAGCGCGGCGCAAACGACCGCCACGACGGCGTTGCTGGCGTTGAGCTTGGACTTCATCGCTTGGCGGCCGGAAACAGCCCCTCCGGCCGCACGACCAGCACGATCGCCATCAACAGGTAGATCAGCATCGAGGACAAAGCGGGCGCGGCGGTCGAGGCGGCGGCACCGCTCAGCACCATGCGCAGCAAATCCGGCAGGAAGGCGCGGCCGAGCGTGTCGATGATGCCGACGAAGATCGCGGCGAGGAAGGCACCGCGGATCGAGCCGATGCCGCCGATCACGATGATGACGAAGGCGAGGATCAGGATGTTCTCGCCCATGCCGATCTGCACGGTCAGGATTGGCGCCTGCATCAAACCGGCAAGACCCGCAAGCGCGGCGCCAAGGCCGAACACCAATGTAAACAGCAGCTTGATGTTGATGCCGAGCGCGCCGGCCATCTCGCGATTGGAGGCGCCGGCGCGGATCAACATGCCGATGCGGGTGCGCATCACCACGAGATAAAGCAGCGCGGCGACCAGCAGCGCGACGACGATGATCGAGAGCCGGTAAGCCGGATAGTAGACGCCGGGCAGAAGCTGCACCGGGGTGGTCAGCCATGTCGGCAATGGCAGCGCGAGGCCGGCCGGCCCCCAGATCAGCCGCACCATGTCATTGAAGAACAGGATCAGACCGAAGGTCGCCAGCACCTGGTCGAGATGGTCGCGGCCATAGAGATGCCTGAGTGCCACGAATTCAAGGGCGATGCCGAGCAGAAGCGTGGCGGCCAGCGCGAGGATCGCACCGAGCACGAAGCTCCCGGTCCAGCCGACAAAGGTCGCGGCGAAATAGGCGCCCATCATGTACAGCGAACCATGCGCCAGATTCACGAAATCCATGATGCCGAACACCAGCGTGAGCCCGGCCGCCAGCAGGAACAAGAGCAGGCCGAACTGCAATCCGTTCAGAAGTTGTTCGATCAGAAGGAACATCGGCGACTTATATCAGCCTCATAAACAAAACAGCGGCAGCGCGGAGGCGCCGCCGCCCTGCTCCCTCGCCCCGCACTTGCGGGGTCGAGACAAGCGAAGCTCGCTCTGAGAGGGCCGGGGTGAGGGGCTGCCTCCGCGAACACCGCGCCCGCGGAGAGTCCCCCTCACCCGGATCGCAAGAGCGATCCGACCTCTCCCCGCAAGCGGGGCGAGGTGACTTACCCTCATTTCATCGGACACTTGTCGTGGAACCGGTCCTGGTCGTTCTCGACGATGGTGGCCACCGTCTTCAGCGATAGCTGACCGTCCGCGTCCTTGACCACGTCCTGCAGGTAGAAATTCTGGATCGGGATGTGGTTGTTGCCATATTTGAACGGGCCGCGCAGCGACTTGAAGTTCGCCTTCTCCATCTCCGCCTTCATCGCATCCTTTTTGGTCAGGTCGCTCTTCACCGCGACGACCGCGCTGTTGATGAGCTGGGCAGCGTCATAGGCCTGCGCGCCGTAATAGGTCGGGCGCAGGTTCGCGTATTTCTTGCGGTAATCGGCGACGAAGCGCTTGTTCTCTTCGTTCGGCAGGTCGTTCACCCATTCCTGGGCCCCGGGAATGCCGAGCGCGTTTTCCTTTTGCAGCGGCAAGGACAATTCGTCGATGGTGAAGGCGGTATAGAGCGGGATCTGCTGCTTGATGCCGGCCTGCACATACTGGTTGAGGAACTGCACGCCGGCGGCGCCCGGATAGAACACGAAGATCGACTCGGCCTTCGAGTTGCGCGCCTTGGTCAGCTCGGCGGAGAAATCGAGCTGGCTCGGCCACACCGTATATTCCTCGCCGACCACCTCGCCCTTGAAGGTGCTCTTGACGCCCGCAAGCATGTCCTTGCCGGCGGCATAGTTCGGCCCGATCAGGAACACCGATTTCACGCCCTTCTGGTTCATGTAGAGGCCCATGGCGGCGGGCGTCTGGTCATTCTGCCAAGAGGTCGAGAAGACATAAGGAGAGCAAAGCTCGCCGGCGAGCTGGGACGGGCCGGCATTGGCCGAGATCAGGAAGGTCTTGCTGTCGACGGCGGTCTTCAGCGAGGCCAGGAGCACGTTCGACCAGATGTAGCCGACAATGAAGTCGACCTTGTCGGACTGCACCAGTTTCTCGGTCTTCTGCTTGCCGACATCCGGCTTCTGCTGGTCGTCCTCATAGATCACCTCAACCGGCTTGCCGTCCATCTTGCGGCCGAGATGGTCGAGCGCCAGCTCGAACGAGTTCCGCATGTCGTTGCCGATGACGGCGGTCGGACCGCTGAAAGTCGAGACAAAGCCGATCTTGATCGTGTCAGCCGCAAGTGCGGGCTGCGCCAGCGCCAGCGCGGTCACGCCCGCCAGCCAAAATGACGTTTTCATGTTCACTCCCCTCCTCAACCATTCCAACCGGCCCGCCAGGCGGGTGAACCGTCCGGCGGCGCCATCCGTGCCCCCGTCACTCCCGCTCAGGGTGACGTGTTTTGTGCGCGGAATCCTGACTGGGCAGCAAGCGTGAACCGAAGGCGGCGTTTAGAACCTTCGGTGCATGCTCGCGCCTAATCTGCACCATAATTCGTAAAATACGAGGCTGGCAAGAATTATAGTGCCGGTTGCCCGGGCAACCATTGTCGCAGTTTCGGAGCTGCTGCCGGCCGCCTTTGCCGCGCCGACTACACCAGATATTCCGCGTCCTCGATGATGTAGGACGCGTGGCGGAAATCCCGGATGCTTGCAACCCTGTCGGCCCGCCAGTCCAGCAGCACGAAATAGTTCGGCCGCGTCGCGGCGGGCACCGTGGGGTCGAACACCAGGATCGCGGGACGGCCTTCCACAAGCCCCGGCACCAGATGCCAGTCGCTGGCCTTGGCGTAATTGCCGAAATAGCGCGAAACCTCGGCTTTGCCATTGAGCCGGGTCCTGCTGACGAGATCAAGCTTGATGTCGTCGGCGATCATGGCGCGGATGGCGTCGAAATCGCGGGCGTTGAAATGGGTGACATAGGCGGAAAGACGGGCCCGATCGGCGTCCGTCAGCTTCGGCCGCGGCGCGTCGTCGCCTTCTTGCGCGAGCTGGCGCAGCCGGACCCGGCCACGGTGCAGGCTGGCCTTTGCCGCCACCAGGCTCAGGTCCATGATCTCGCAGACTTCCGCCAGCGAATAGCCGAGCACGTCCCTCAGGATCACGCTGCTGCGCTGCGCCACCGGCAGGCGCATGAAAGTACGCAGGCTGGCGGCGGCGATCTCGCGGCGGGCGATGTCGTCGAGCTCGTCGGCCATCATGTCGACCTCCTCCGCCGACCGGAGCGCGGCCTGCCGCTGGCGGCGGCGCAGGAAATCGAGCGCGGCGTTGTGCGCTATCCTGAACAGCCAGCCTTCCGGGTTTTGGATCTCCCCAGCCAAAGGAAACGCTTCCACCGCCTTGATCAGCGCATCCTGCAACACGTCCTCGCCGTCGATCACCGAACCGACCATGCGGGAGCAGTAGCGGTGCAGCCGCGGCCGCAGCACGACCAGGAGGCTGTCGAGACCCGCGGCCACCGATGCATCGGACACTGGCGTCATTCTCCCTGCTCAGGATCATGCTCCAGCATACGGTAGTTGCCGACCACCCTGGCGCTGCGAACCAGCGGCGGCTCGGCGCAACGGTCGCGAATGCCGCTCTGGAACGCCTTGAACGCGGCGAGCTGCGGCAACGCGCTGGACCCGTCGTCGGATGCGGTCTCCACGACATGGATGAACGTGTCGTCCTCCAGCCGCAGCGTGAGATAGCGCACGCCATCGGGCTTTGCCGCCTTCAGTTCCGCAAACACCGCCGCAACCAGTTCGGCGTTCGTATCGGCCATTTCGGGCTTCGCCTTGTACCTGATCAGCCTGGTCGTCATCGTCCTCTCCCTGGTTCGAGCCGCGATGCGGAAGCCATCGCGCATCCCAAGGACGTTTGGCGACGGTCAAAGGATACGGTGTCACAGGAAGAATTTTTGCGCTCCTAGGCGCCGTCGCCGATCACGGCCGCGGCACCACGGAAGGCCTGAGCCATACGTTTTCGCTATCGTGCGATTAGAAAGAAGCGCCTTGGAACAACTGCACAAATGAATACATAATCTACCCGGAGATACCGAGAACCCCGGGGCCATAATCCATGACGACGCCGTCGAAAGATCCGCATCACGTGGTGATCGTCGGCGCCGGCTTTGGTGGCTTGGAGGCGACGTTTGGGCTCGCCGGCGCGCCGGTGAAGATTACCTTGATCGACCGTCGCAATCATCATCTGTTCCAGCCACTGCTTTACCAGGTCGCGACCGCTTCGCTGGCGACCTCCGAGATCGCCTGGCCGATCCGCCACCTCCTGCGCGACCGCCGCGAGGTGACGACACTGTTCGCCAACGTCAACAGCATCGACGCCGAAGGCAAGCGTGTCGTGCTCGATGACGGCGACAGCGTCCCCTATGACACGCTGATCCTCGCGACCGGCGCACGCCACGACTATTTCGGCCACGACGAATGGGAACCGTTCGCACCAGGCCTGAAAACGCTGGAGGATGCCACCACGCTCCGGCGCCGCATCCTCGTCGCCTTCGAGCGCGCCGAGCGCGAGACCGATCCGGCGCGGCGCGCGGCGCTATTGACCTTCGTCATCGTCGGCGCCGGCCCGACCGGCGTCGAAATGGCCGGCACCATCGCCGACCTCGCACGCGACACGCTGGCGCCTGACTTTCGCAACATCGACACCCACAAGACCCGCGTCGTTCTGATCGAGGCGGGCTCGCGGGTGCTCGCAGGCTTTCCCGACGATCTCTCGACCTACGCGCAGCGTTCGCTCGAAAAGCTCGGCGTCGAGGTGATGCTGGGCGCGCCGGTCACCGAATGCGATGCCGACGGCGTGGTCTATGGCGGCAAGAGATTGGAGGCGCGGACCATCATCTGGGCTGCCGGCGTGCGCGCTTCCCGGGCCGCCGAATGGCTGAACGCGCCGGCCGACCGCGCCTATCGGCTGCAGGTCAATCCCGACCTCACCGTCCCCGGCCATCCCGACATCTTTGCGATCGGCGATACCATCACGATCGCCGGTCCCGACGGCAAGCCGGTGCCCGGCATCGCACCGGCGGCGAAACAGGAAGGGCGCTACGTCGCGACGCTGATCAGGGCGCGGCTCGAAGGCCGCACGCTGCCGCCATTCCGCTACAAGCACCAGGGCAGTCTCGCCCAGATCGGCAAGCGGCTGGCCGTCATCGATTTCGGCTGGCTCAAGCTGCGCGGCGCGATTGCCTGGTGGATCTGGGGCATCGCCCACATCTACTTCCTTATCGGCATCCGCCACCGCCTCAGCGTCGCGCTGAGCTGGCTCTGGATTCACGCCCGCGACCAGCGCGCGGCCCGGCTGATCACCCAGGGCAGCAGCAAGGTGGCGCGATAGCCTTAAACCAAAAAGAACCGCTGGAACGACCTTATTGCGGGCCGCGACCCCGCAGCGATGATCAAGGAAATGAGCACTCAAACCTCCCCCAGGAAGCCGCGCCGGCCGAGACCCGCGCAAGCAGCGGCTGTCAATTCCGGCCCAACGCTCGACCTCGATCGCTACGTGCCGGCTTTCGTCACCTTCATTGCCAACAAGCTCTCCAACAGCGCCACCTCGTTCTACCAGCGTCATTTCGGCGTCAATGTCACGGAGTGGCGGATCATGTCGCAGCTCGCGATCGAGCCGGGCATCCCCGCCTCGCGCATCTGCCACATCATCGGCTTCGACAAGGGACCGGTGAGCCGGACGCTGGCGCTGTTGCAGAAGCGCGGGCTGGTCGCGATCCGCGCCAACCCGAACGACGGCCGCAGCCATTCGATCACGCTGACGGCCAGAGGCCGCGCCATCCATGACAAAGTCATCGTCGCCGCGCTCGATCGCGAGCGTCGGCTGTTGTCCTGCCTGCGCAAGGACGAGCGGGAGATGCTGATCGACCTGTTGCGGCGGCTGCACAATAATCTCGGCGCGGTGACCCGCCAGACCGGCTCCTGACCGCACGCGCTGCCTCAGCTAACGCAGGCGATCCATTCACGCGAGGTATCGTCATCCAGCATCGCCACCGCAGCCGCACGGCGCGTCAGCACTGCGCGCTGGTTGATGTAGCCCTTATCGGTGATCTCGCCGCCGTCGACGGAGGCGGGCTCCGCAAGCAACAGCGCGCGCGTGGCGTGGCCGGAGGAGTTGCCGCCCTGCGCCTTCAGTCTTGCAAGACCCTGCGCGATCGCGCCGCGGATCGATTCGTGGCCGATCACGTCGGCGATATCGGCGCCGTCGGGCAACCCGGCCTGCGCGCGGCAGGCGGCGATGTTGGGGAATACCAGGAAGCGAACGTCGTCGCCGCCATGGCCGGTGACGACGATGTCCTGCGCGAGCGGCGCCAGTGCGGCGATGCCGGCGACGCGCAGCGTGCCGACGCTGACCCAGGTGCCGGAATTGAGCTTGAAATCCTCGGCAACGCGGCCATCGAAGAACAGCCCGCGTTCGGGCTGTTCCGGATCGGCAAACCTCACGGCATCGCCGATCCGGTAAAAGCCTTCCTCGTCGAATGCCTGCGCGGTCAAGTCTGGCGCCTTCCAGTAGCCCGGCGTGACATTGGGGCCGCGCACGCGGACCTCGAGCTTGTCGCCGGAGGCGACCAGCTTCAATTCGGTACCCGGGACCGGGACGCCGATGTTGCCGGAACGCTCCGCCAGAAAATGGCAATCGGTCGCGAGCGGCGACGTCTCGGTCGAGCCCCAGGCCGACACCATCGGAAGCCGGCGGCCGACGGTCTTCACGGACAATTCTTCCAGCGCGTCCCATAGATTCTGCGGCAACGCCGCGCCGGCATAGAAGGCAAATTTCACCTCGCCGAAGAATTTCCGGCGCAACGCATCATCGTCGCGAAGCGCCGCGATCAGCATGTCGAAACCGCGCGGCACATTGAAATAGACCGTCGGCACCACGCTGCGCAGATTGGCGAGCGACGTCGCGAACAGGCCCGGCGCCGGCTTGCCGCCGTCGATATAAAGCGTGCCGCCGTTACGCAGCACCAGGTTGAAATTGTGGTTGGCACCGAAGGTGTGGCTCCAGGGCAGCCAGTCCAGGATCACGAGATCGTCGCGCACCGAGTCAAGGAACGTCCAGGTCTGTGCCTTGGCCTGCTGGCTCGAGGTCAGCATCCGCTGGGTGTTGATCACGGCCTTCGGCGCGCCCGTCGACCCCGAGGTGAACAGGAATTTTGCGATGGTGTCCGGCGTCACCGCCGCGAAGGCCTTTTCGATCTCCGCGGTCTCGGGCGTAGCCGCGATGGCGCGGAACGAAATCGCATCGCTGTCGTCGGCTTTGCCGCTGATGATGCTCGCGGTATGGAACGGCTTGACCGCGGCAAGCGCCGCCGCAAACGGCCTGGTGGCGGAAACATAGATCGCGCCGGGCTCGAGCAGCCGGACCATGCTCTTCAGTTTGTCGAAATCCTTCAACATCAGCGAATAGGCCGGCGAGATCGCAGCCGACGGCACGCCGACATGCTGGGCGGCGAGCGCGAGCAGCGCGTGATCGATTGAGTTGTCGGAGAGGATCATCACCGGGCGTTCGGCGCTAAGGCCCTGCGCCAGGATCCAGGATGCGAGCGCACGCACCTGCGCCAAGGCATCGGCATAGCTGACGGTGGTCCAGGGCACCTCGACATCGGCGCGCTCGGCGAGGAAGGCCCTGTTCGGCATCTGCCGCGCCCAATGCTCCAGCCAGTCGCCGACGCAGCGCGCGCCTTCGCGCAAGGGCACGGTCGATCTCACGATGATGCTGCCGTCGCCCCGCCGATCGGCAACGATCGCGGGCACGGCAAACAGATGATCAGGATTGTCCCCGCGCGCGGCGGCAATCGTCATGGTTTCCTCCTCGCCCGTCCTGACCGGGCTTGCCCGGCGCAGCTTATGGCCGCCGGCTGCAGCCTCGTTCCGGGCTGCTTGGTCATAATGTTGGGCAGGACAATTGTTGTCGTCAACAACAATCTTTTCTTGCCCCTGCTCGGGCGTTAAAAGAGACGCGGCATCGGAGGAATCACGTGGCCAACAGAGCGGCGCCGCTGCGGCTGACTTCCGCCAACGGGAAACCATCAGGAAGACCAACAGGAAACGGCAAGGCGCGGCGAGACGACGCGGACCGTGAGGTCGGGCTCGACGCGCTGGCCGGGCATGCCGGCTACGCAGTGCGACGATTTCAGATCTGGATCTTCCAGGATTTCATCAAGACGCTTGCGGCGGTCGATATCAGGCCGACGCAATATTCCGTCATGACCGTGATCGGCGCCAATCCGGGCCTGAGCCAGATGGCGGTGGCGAAGCGGCTCGGGATCGAGCGCGCCAGGCTGGTGCACCTCCTGGACGGCCTCGAGCGGCGCAAGCTGGTCAAGCGGGTCCAGTCCCCGTCCGACCGGCGGTCCCACGCCTTGTATCTTACCGCGCAAGGCGAGACATCGCTGCGTCAGTTCAAGCGGCTTGCTGCCGAGCACGAACGTCACGTAGCCGAGAAGATCGGCAAGGAGAACCGGGAGCGCCTGCTTCAGATCCTCTCCTGCTTCACCTGACCCCCGGCGCGGGGCGTACCTCGCCTCAAATCGTCCTGCCCAATGATTGGGCAATCCCGTTGCGGCGGATTGCCTCCTGGAACTCTTGCCAATTCCCACGCCTGCCCTAAGCGGCTGATCTTACGTGCCGATTCCAGTAACCGCGCCCGGATCGGAAATGTACACAATGGCACATCGCTTGCTTCGGTCGGGCTTGGGTTTTGTCAGGCCGGGCGCCGTCGATCGTGGCGGAGATCGGTCGACCAACGGACGGGGCACCACGTGACAGAAACCGCCGCTGAGATCGTCGCTGCGCATCGCGCCGGCACCATGACGCCAGCGCAAACGGTCGCGCGCAGTTTTCAGCGCGTCCGCGACCATGGCGATCCCGCCATCTTCATCACCCTACGCGACGGGAAGGACGCGCTGGCGGAAGCCGAGGCGCTGGCCGGCAAGGACGCCGCGCGCCTGCCGCTCTATGGCGTGCCGGTCGCGGTGAAGGACAATATCGACGTGCTGGGGATGCCGACCACGGCGGCCTGCCCCGCCTTCTCCTACATGCCGACGCATGACGCCACCGCGGTGGCACGGCTGCGCGAAGCCGGCGCGATCATCATCGGCAAGACCAATCTGGACCAGTTCGCAACCGGTCTCGTCGGCGTGCGCTCGCCCTACGGCATCCCCAGGAATCCGGTCCGCGACGACCTCATTCCAGGTGGATCGAGCTCGGGATCGGCGGTCGCGGTCTCCGCCGGACTGGTGCCGTTGGCGCTGGGCACGGACACCGCGGGAAGCGGCCGGGTGCCGGCGATGCTCAACAACATCGTGGGATTGAAGCCGAGCCTCGGACTGATCTCGACCGCGGGTGTCGTGCCGGCCTGTCGCACCCTCGATTGCATCTCGGTGTTCTCGCTCACCGTCGACGACGCCATGATGGCGCTGAAGGTGATGGCCGGCCCCGATGGCGCCGACCCCTTCTCGCGCGAGCGGCCGCTCGCCGGGATGACGGAGTTTCCCGCCGAGCTTCGGCTGGGCATCCCCCGCAAGGGACAGTTGATCTTCTTCGGCGACCGCCAGTCGGAGCAGCTTTACGCGGAAGCGATCGAGCGCTGGGCCGCGCTCGGCGCGACGCTGGTCGAATTCGACCTCGAACCGTTCTACGAGACCGCGCGGCTGCTCTACGAAGGCCCATGGGTCGCCGAGCGTTATCTGGTGATCCGCAATCTGCTCGCCTCATCACCGGAGTCGATCCACCCGGTCACGCGCGAGATCACCGCGGCCGGCACGCGGCTGACCGCCGCCGAGACCTTTGCCGCGCTCTACCGGCTGCAGGCGCTGCGCCGGATCGCCGAGCGCGCTTTCGCCTCGATCGACGCGATCGTGCTGCCGACAGCGCCGACGGTCTATTCAACCGCGCAGGTATTGGCCAATCCGATCGAGCTCAACAGCCGGCTCGGCACCTATACCAATTTCGTCAACCTGCTCGACCTCTGCGGCCTCGCGCTGCCGTCCGCGATGCGGCCCGACGGCGCGCCGTTCGGCATCACGCTGCTGGCGCTGGCCGGCCGCGACGCGCTGCTTGCCAGCATCGGCCGCGTCTTCCATACCGACACCAGGCTGCCGATCGGCGCGAAGTCGCTGCCGCAGCCGCCGCTCGGTCCGCTACCGCCATCAAGCGGCGAGGACATTCCGATCGCCGTTGTCGGCGCGCACCTGTCCGGCATGGCGCTGAACGGCGAATTGCGCACGCTCGACGGACGTTTGCTCGAGGAGGCCACGACCGCTCCGGACTACAGGCTCTATGCGCTCGGCACCACGCCGCCGAAACCCGGCATGCTGCGGGTCGAGGCGGGCGCGGGATCGGCGATCAAGCTCGAACTCTGGGCGCTCTCACCGGCTTCCTTTGGCAAGTTCGTCGCCGCGATCCCGCCGCCGCTCTCGATCGGCACGATCCGCCTCGCCGATGGCCGCGAGGTGAAAGGCTTCCTCGTGGAGCCAGCGGCCATCAACGGCGCGCGCGACATCTCCGCCTTCGGCGGCTGGCGCGCGTTCGTGGCGGAGAACGCTACGGTCTAGCCGTCATTGCGAGCGCAGCGAAGCAATCCATGCCGCCGCTTGTGGAGAGATGGATTGCTTCGCTGCGCTCGCAATGACGCGGAGAAACGTTTCCGACAACACCGATTTCGTAGGGTGGGCAAAGCGAAGCGTGCCCACCATCCACGTTCGGTGCAAGCAAGGTGGGCACGCTGCGCTTTGCCCACCCTACGGAACTACGAAACTACACCGAGACTGCGTAGATCTCGTATTCGCCGCGCACCAACGTGATATGGGCGCGCATGGCGGCGGCGGCGCCGGTCTTGTCGCCGCGCAGGATCGCGACCACGACGCGGTCGTGCTCGGCATGGGATTTCGCCAATCGTCCGAGATTGCGGAACTGGGCGCGGCGGAACGGCTGCACGCGGACCCGCGTCGCCAACGTCATCTCCGCAATATAGTCGTTGTGCGAGCCGGCATAGATCGTGTTGTGGAAGCGCTCGTTGACCTCGTGAAAGCGCTCGGGATTTCCCGTGTAGCTGAGCACGCGCAATTCCTCATGCACGGCTTCGAGTGCATGCCGGTCCGCAGCCGTCATCCGCTCGGCGGCGAGCGCCGCGCACAGCGCTTCCAACTCCGCCATCGCCTCGAACATGCCGGTAAGCCGTTCGACCGAGGGCCGCGCCACCACCGCGCCGCGATGGGCGCGCGCTTCGACCAAACCACTTGCGGCAAGCTGACGCAGCGCCTCGCGCACCGGCGTGCGCGAGACATTGAAGCGGCGCGCGATATCGGTTTCATCGAGCGACGAGCCCGGCCCGAGCGCGCCGCGCACGATCTCATCGGCAAGCTGCAGGCGCAGCTCCTCGGCGCGCGTGGTCTTGGATTGTTGCGGAAACGGACGGTCGACGCGCCGCACCAGCATTTCCGGTCCGGCGGCAGCAGGGCTACGCGGAAGATCGTCCAGACTCATGTCTTCGGATCCTTCGGTTCGTCGATGATGCTGACATGGGCGGCGACGATTCTCCAGCCCTCGGGGAAGCGTATCCACGTCTGCATCTGCCGCCCCACCTTGCCCGGTGCGGAGTCGCGAAAGAACAGCGTCGAGGCGACCGCGGTGTCGCGGCCGTAGGTCGATATCACGGTCTTGTCGGTCCGGCGATTGAGCCCGACCGACGAGCGCCCGGCGCGGAACGCCATGATCGCGTCATAGCCATAGAGATTTTCGCCCATGCCGTAGCGCAGCGTGCGCTTGTCGTTGCGGAACAATTCGTCGAGCACAGCGACGTCGTTCGACACCAGCGCCTTCTCGTAGCGGTCGAATTGCGCGGTCACTTCGGCAAGCACGTCGGGCAGATCGATTTCCATTCGCTAGATTCCTCGCGGCGGCGGCGCGGCGGCCGCACCCATGTGCTCCAGAGCGTAGGCGACCCGCAGCGCGATGTCCTCGCGCCACGGCGCGGCGATGATCTGCACGCCGATCGGCATCGGCTCGAGTGGAACCGGGACGGCCACCACCGGCAGGCCAATGAACGAAATCGGCTGGGTGTGGATGCCGATATTGGCGCGCACCGGCAGTTCGACTCCATCGAGCGTAAAATTCACCTGCCCAAGCTTCGGCGCCACACAGGGCGTCGCCGGGGCCAGGATCACGTCGACCGTCCTGAACAGCTCCAGCACCTTCTGGCGGTACCAGCGCCGGAACTTTTGCGCCTTGTCGACATAGGGCGCCGGAATCATCGCACCCGCGATCAGGCGATCACGCACCGCGGGATCGAAATCATTCGGCCGCTTGCGCAGGCGATCGAGATGCAACGAAGCACCTTCTGTTGTCGTGATGACGTAGGCCGCCGAGCGGGCGCGCGCGGCTTCCGGAAGTTCCACCATGCGCGTCGTGTTGAGCGCCTTGGCGATGCGGGCGACGGCTTCGACCGCCTCGGGAAAGACGTTCTGCTGGAAATAGCCGCCAGCAATGGCGATGCGGAGATCGCCGATGCCTTGCGCGAGCTGTGGCATCACCGGCTCGACCGGCCGCGTGGTGCAGGCGGCGTCATCTGCATCAGACCCCTGCATCGCATCATAGGCGAGCGCGAGATCGCGCGCGCTTCGCGCCAGCGGGCCGAGATGATCGAAGCTTGCGACAAATGGAAACGACCGCGCGCGCGACAACCGGCCATAGGTCGGCTTCAGGCCGAAGGTACCGCAGAAGGACGAGGGCACGCGGATCGAGCCGTTGGTGTCGGAGCCGAGCGCGATCGGTACCAGTCCGCCGCCCACCGCACTGCCGGAGCCGCCCGAGGAGCCGCCGGTCATCCGCGTCGGATCGTGCGGATTGCGTGATGGGCCGTCATGCACGTTCTCGCCGGTGAAGTCATAGGCGTATTCGCCCATGTTGAGCGCGCCGACCAGCACGGCGCCGGCGGCCTCCATCCGTTCGATCAATGTGGCATCGCGCGTGGCCGGCGGCAGATCGCGATTGATCTTCGATCCGGCGCGCGTGGAGAGGCCCTGCACGTCGAACAGGTTCTTCACTGCAAAGGGGACGCCCGCGAGCGGGCCGACGCCTTGGCCGGCCGCGATGGCCGCATCGACGGCTTTGGCCTTGGCGCGTGCGCGATCGGCGGTGATGTCGGTGAAGGCGTTGAGCACGGCATCGTGCTTTGCGATGCGGCCGAGCGCCGCCTCGGTTGCTTCCAGTGCCGAGAGCTTTCGCGTGGCGACGGCCTGCGCGATGTCGGTGGCTGATTGGTCGGTCATTGCGCTATCAGGCGGAGTAGACACTGGCCGGCTCGGTCTCGTCGGGAAGCGGGAATTCGTCCACCAGCCGCGCCAGTCTCAGCGAGACTTCGAGATTGGCACGAATCGCCGGCCGCCAGGCGTCCTCGACCGGTAGCCCCATCGCCGTCGCGACGGCGTCGATATAGTCATCCAGCTTGTCGGCAACCATCACGCTCCCACCCGGCGATCTCAACGCACCCATGATCCGATTACTTGAATCGGACCACAAACACATCTGTTTTATCGAGCGTTTGGAAAGCCTGCTTGCCCGTTTTCTTCCCGGAGACTGCTCAATGAACAGGCAACGGCGGATGCGGGATCGCCGTCAGCAGCTCCTTTGTATAGGCATCCTGCGGATCGCCCAAGACCTTTTCGGACGTGCCCTGCTCGACGATCTTTCCGCTGCGCATCACGATGACGCGGTCGCATAACAAGCGCACGACGTTGAGATCGTGCGACACGAACAGATAGCTCATCCCCATCGACTGCTTGAGATCCTGCAACAGGTTCAGCACCACCGCCTGCACGGAGA
This sequence comes from Bradyrhizobium sp. Arg237L, assembly GCF_029990105.1. Taxonomy (NCBI): domain Bacteria; kingdom Pseudomonadati; phylum Pseudomonadota; class Alphaproteobacteria; order Hyphomicrobiales; family Nitrobacteraceae; genus Bradyrhizobium; species Bradyrhizobium sp. Arg237L. The sequence continues at coordinate 20,904 of NZ_JAQMIL010000078.1, forward strand.
CATCGAGTGCCGCGGTCGGCTCGTCGAGGATGACGAGCTTCGGATGCAGCGCGATGGCCCGCGCGATGCCGACGCGCGCCTTCTGCCCGCCGGACAGTTGGTGCGGGAAGCGGTCGAGCAAATTGACCGGCAGGCCGACCAGCGTGGCGAGTTCCTCGCAGCGGGCGCGCAGCGCGTCGCGGCCCCTGATGTCGCCGAGCTGCATGATCGGGTCGACGATCGCACGCGCGGCGGTGAAGCGCGGGTTGAGGCTGTCGGTCGGATCCTGGAACACCATCTGGATGCGGCTGCGCAGCGGCAATCGCGCAAAGGATTGCGGCTTGATCTCGCCGATCTCGTCGCCATCGAAGGCGATGCGACCGGAGGTCTGGTCGAGCAGCCGCATCACCATCATCGATGTCGTCGATTTGCCGCATCCGGATTCGCCGACCAGGCCGACGCTTTCGCCGTGGCCGACATGGAAGCTGATGCCGTCGACGGCGCGGAACACTTCTTGTTCCACCGGCGGCTTGCGGCAGAACAGTTTTGACAGCACCGCGTTCGCGCCCTGGCGGGGATATTCCTTGACGAGCTTTTCGACCAGGAGAAGGGGTTCTGCCTTCTCGTCACCCCCGGGCTTGACCCGGGGGTCCATCCGTTCAGAAGAAGAGTCTTTCGAAGATTGATGGATGGCCGGGTCAAGCCCGGCCATGACGGAGGGCGTATCGTCCTCCGGCAGCAAATCGCGCAAGGAGACACCGATGCGCGGCGTCGCGCGCATCAGCTTCTTGGTGTAGGCGTGCTCGGGCCTGGCAAAAATATCGGCCGATTTTGCCGTCTCGACCACGCGGCCCTTTTCCATCACCACGACGCGGTCGCAATAGGCGGCGGCCAAGCCGAGATCATGCGTGATCAGGATGGTCGACATCGACCGCCGTTTCGTCAGCTCGACGATCAGGTCCATCACCGCCTTCTGGGTGGTGACGTCGAGACCGGTGGTCGGCTCGTCCGCGATCAGAAGCTGCGGATTGCAAGCCAGCGCGAGCGCAATCACGACGCGCTGGCACATGCCCCCCGAGAGCTCGAACGGATAGGCGTGATAACGCTCGCGCGGGCGGGCGATCTTGACCTGCTCGAGCGCCTCGATCGCCTTCTCGCCACGATCGGCCACGGTCGATTGCTGGACGTGCTGACGCAATACGTCCTCGATCTGGTCGCCCACTTTCCGGATCGGATTGAGCGCCGCGCGCGGGTTCTGGAAGATCATCGAGACTTCGCGGCCGCGCAGGTCGCGCATCTGCGTCTCGGTCGCCGCCTTCACGTCGATGCCCGAGAACATCACCGAGCCCTCGGCGATCTTGCCGGCGCGATCGAGGATGCGCATCACGGCGTAAGACGTCACCGACTTGCCCGAACCGGACTCGCCGACGATGCCGACGGTCTCGCCTTTTGCCACGGAAATATTGACGTGCTGCACCGCCTTGACGATGCCACGCCGCGTGGTGAATTCGACGGTGAGGTCCCTGACGTCGAGCAGCGGCTGCGCGGTCATGACGGGCGCCCCATTCTCAAATCGTCATGCGCGGGCTTGACCCGCGCATCCATCAAGAAATCAAGAATGCGCTTCGCACGATGGATTGCCGGGTCAAGCCCGGCAATGACGATCGGCTGAAAGAGCGAGCCCATCACGTTCTCCGCTGCGGGTCGACGATGTCGCGCAATCCGTCGCCGAGCAGATTGAAGCAGAACACGGCGATCATCAGAGCAAGGCCGGGGAACAGCGCGATCCACCATTCGCCCGACACCATGAAGCCCGCGCCTTCGGCGACCATGATGCCCCATTCGGCGGTCGGCGGGCGGACGCCGAGGCCGATGAAGGAGAGGCCGGCAGCGTTCAGGATGGCGTAGCCCATGGTGAGCGACATCTGCACGATCATGATCGGCATGATGTTGGGCAGGATGTGCACCAGCAGGATGCGGTACTCACCATTGCCGGAGAGCCGCGCCGCCTGGACGAAGCCGGCATTGCGGCGGACATTGGCCTCGGCACGGGCGACGCGCGCGTAAAGCGGGAAATTCACGATTGCGGTGGCGATGATGATGTTCTGCACGGTGTTGCCGAGCGCCGCGACGATGCCCATCGCCAGCACGAACAGCGGAAACGCCATGATGGTGTCGGCGATGCGGCCGACGATGCGGTCGATCCAGCCGCCGAAATAGCCGGCCGCAATGCCGGCGAGCCCGCCCATCAGGAACACCAGCACTACGGACGCAACTGCAATGAAGGTATCGAGCCGAGTGGCCACGATGACACGGCTGAAGATATCGCGCCCCAATTGATCGGTGCCGAACCAGTGCGCCGCCGACGGTGGCTTCAGCGCTGCGGCGGTATCGCTCGCGAGCGGGTCGTAGGGCACGACATAGGGGCCGAACAGCGCCGCGAACACGATCACGACCAGCAGCCCGAAGGCGAAGGCGGTGACCTTGTTCTCGCCGAGCACATAGCGCGTGTGCTCGAAGACGGCTGACAGCCCCGAGGTCGGCGCCGGAGCGACGGGTTCAACGACAGGCGCAACGGTGCTCATGCTTCACCCCTCACCCTTCCAGTCGTACGCGTGGATCGATCACGCCATAGAGGATGTCGATCACCAGATTGAGCAGCACATACATGACCGCCATGGTCAGCACGAAGCCTTGCACCGGCGCGAAATCCGACGAGATCAGCGCTTCCACCGCATAGGAGCCGATGCCAGGCCAGGCGAACACTTTTTCAACCAGCACATTGGCGCCCAGCAGGAACGAGAACACCATGCTGAGCGTCGTGATGACCGGCAGCATCGCGTTGCGGAACGCGTAGGTGACGATCACCGTCCCCGGCGACAGGCCGCTGGCACGCGCAGTGCGAACGAAGTCGGAGGACAGCACGGCCAGCATCGAAGCCCGGGTCATGCGCGCGATCGGCGCCAGCGAGAAGATCGCAAGCGTCGTCGCCGGCAGGATGAGCTGGCTGAGCGCGGAACGGAATGCCTCGAAATCGCGCGCGATCAAAGTGTCGATCAGATAGAAGCCGGTCACGGTCGGCGGCGCGCTATAGAACACATCGAGCCGCCCCAACGGCGCCGGCGACCAGCCGAGCTGGAAATAGAAGATGTAGACCAGCACCAGCCCAGTAAAGAACACCGGCAGCGATACGCCGGCGGTGGTCGTGACGCGACAGAGATGGTCGATCCACGAGCCGGGCCGCGTTGCGGCGAGCACGCCGAGCGGGATTGCGATTGCGATCGACACCAGCAGGCCGAGCAGCGTCAGTTCGGCGGAAGCCGGCAGGCGGTTGCGCAATTCGGCCGCCACCGGCTGTCCCGTGGTGAGCGAATTGCCGAAATCGCCATGGGCGAGATCATTGGTGTAGCGGAAGAACTGCTCGATCAGCGGCCGGTCCAGGCCGAGCTTCTTGCGGATCTGTTCGACCGCTTCTTTGGTGGCGGCAGGCCCGGCGAAATAGGCGGCCGGATCGCCCGGCAGCGCGCGGGTCAGCAGGAAGGTGACGATGACGACCCCGATCAGGCTCGGGATCGCAAACATCAGCCGCTTGCCGATCATCGTGAGCATGGCGCGCCCTCCCTGCTCGTTCGCTACCCCTTCGCCATCGCGCGATAGTCGAGGCGGCGGTGGAACCAGTACTGATAGCCGGAGATATTCTTCTGCATCGCCACGTTGACGAAGGGCTGATACAGCGGAATGCGCGGCACTTCCGCGAAGGCGAGATCGACGAAACCCTTGACGTCGGTGTCGTAGGCCGCGGTGTCGCCGATCGCGGCAGCCTTGCGGGCGCCGTCGATGAACCTGTCCATCTCCGGCGACTTGTAGCTCATGGTGTTGAACACGGAATTGTTGCCGTGATAGCACCAGTAGAAGAAGTACTCGGGATAATCGAGCCAGCCCGAGAACACATTGGTGAACAGCGGCATCTCCTTCTTGTTCAGCTCGGTGCGCCAGTTGGCGCCGGGCACCTTGTTGATGGTGGTCTTGATGCCGATCTGCGCCAGGCTTTCCTGCACCAGCACGCAGAGCGGTTCGTTGACGCCCGCAAAATTCAGATCGAAGGAGATCGTGGTCTCGAAGCCGTTGGGATAGCCGGCCTCCGCCAGCAACGCCTTGGCCTTCTCGATGTCGGTGAAATATTTGTGCGGCTGCGGCCAGGCGACCTCGGTCGGCTTGTCCTTGGGCGCGCCGAACATCGGGTTGGCAAGCCCGAATAGCACCGCGTCCATGATCTTCTGATAGGGAATCGCGTAGGCCACGGCCTGCCGCACCTTCAGATTATCGAACGGCGGCTTGGTCACGTTCATGCCGATATACTGGATGCCGTTGGAGAACGGCAGCGACACCACGTCGAGCTTGCCGTTCGCCTTCATCTCCTGGAAATCCTTGAACGGCAGCTCATAGGAGATGTCGGCGTCGCCGCGCTCCAGCAGCGCGCGGCGGTTGCCGGCCTGCGGCACCATGCGCCAGATCACGCGCTTGATCTTCGGCATGGGTCCGCCGACCCAGGCGTCGTTGCGCTCCATGATCACTTCGGTGCCGGCGGTCCATTTCGTCACCTTGTAGGCGCCGGAGCCCGCGGTCTGCTGCTTGGTGTATTCGAGGCCCCAAGGATCTTTTTCAGAGGCGTTCTTCTTCACCAATTCGGAGTTGACAACGCAGGGCACGATGACGGCGAGATCGGGGATCGTCAGCCGGTCCTTGGTGGCGAAATCGACCCGCACCGTGGAATCGTCGACGATGACGAACTGCTCGGGCTTGGTCAGCGAGCCCGCACTCATCTGGAAGGTCGGGAAGCCGCCGACGCTGACCGCGCGATCGAGCGACCATTTGACGTCCTTCGCCGTCACTGGCGCGCCGTCGTGGAATTTGGCGTTCTTCTTCAATTTGAAGGTGACGGACATGTCGCCGACATTCATGTCGTCGGCCAGTTCACCCTTGAACTTGTCGCGGTCGTAATAGGGCACGCCGCCCGGGCCGCTCTTCATCTCGTGGGTGATCAGGCGGTCGTAGCAATTCCAGGACACCTCATAGCCGGGCACATTGGTGCCGACGCCATGGATGTCGAGATTGTTCGGGCCGCCCTCGGAAACGATCAATAGCGTCTCCGAGCGCGCATCAGCCTTGGCCGGCGACCAGATCGCGGGCGCAGGCACCATCGCGCTAGCGGCTAATCCGGACGCGGACTTCAGGAAATCGCGACGTTTCATGGGTGATGCTCCAACGCCCCTAGGAAATGGCGTGGAACAGGTTCGCAAGGTTTGTGCCAAGCCTTAATGGAACGTTAGCGTACGCACAAGTCGTTGATTTAACTTTCGAATATCAAGAACGGCAAGTTCAAACGCTGCGATCGATCGCCACCCTATTGCATACAAATCGGCATATTTGCTCACTGATTAAGCTATTAATTTTGAACGCCCGTTTGTTAGGCGAGCCATTTATGTGGCCCAAATCAGCTCTTGCAGTTGCAGGAGATCGTCAGCCTTCGCTTGCCAGCCGTCGATGCAGATGTGCCGGTTCAGGTCGCTTGCGCGGTGCAACAGCATCAAGGCCATCAGCCGCCGCTTCAGCGCGAAGTCGATGTCGCTGCGGGAATAGCCAAAGCCTTCGAGCAGGCTCAGCACACGGCGCGGCCGGCCCGCGGCCATGAACGCGCCGGGGCCGAGCAGATCGTAGTCGCGCCATCCCGTCAGCACGTCGCCGAAATCGATCAGCCCGCAAAGGTGCCAGCGGCCGTCCCGCTGCATTAGCAGGAAATTTTCCGGGATGTATTCGCCGGTGAGGATGACCGGCGGTTCGTGCATCGGGATCAGCTCGGCGGCGTCGCGCAAGAGATCATCGAGCCCGTCGAGGAATTTTCGCGCCAGCCCCAGCCGCTCGTGCCTGGCACGACAGCCTTCCATCTGGCTCTGCATGAACACGTCCCAGCGCGGCTCGATTTCAAGCAGCGGGCCCGGCGGCACGCGCTGAACATCGGCGATGGTCTCGCTGATCTCGGCGAGCACGCGTTCCTTGTCAGCTTCGGGTAGCGAGGGCCACACCTCCGCACCCAGGACACCCGATACGCGCGTGAGGATCAGATAGGGCCACCGGTCGCGCTCGCCTTCGGCGACGATCTCCGGAATCGGAATCTTGACCCGCCCGCAAAGCTGCGCGAGCGATCCGCGCTCGGATACGAACTGCGCCCGCAGCACCGGCGGGAATATCTTCAGGATGAGATCATCACCGAGTCCAACGACGAGGTTGGTGCCGGTTGTGAAGACGTGAGGCGACGTGGAGGCAAATCCGTGGCTGTGGGCGATATCGATCGCGACCGGCAGCCAGCGCGATGGGTCGGCGCGCCAAGTGCGAAAGGCTTCGTAGTCGGTGAAGGCGGGTAATGACCGCGTCATGAATTTGCGCCACGACGTCATTGCGAGGAGCGAAGCGACGAAGCAATCCATTTCGACCCGCGCGGAGAAATGGATTGCTTCGCTTCGCTCGCAATGACGGTTGGCGAGACCAATTTCTACCTGTCCGGATTGGCGCGCTCGAACTGGCGCAGCAGCCGATTACCGCGTTCGACAGCCAGATCGAGTGCGGCCTGCGGCGACTGCTTGCCGGAAAAGGCCTGCTCGAGCTCCTCATCGATGACACCGCGGATCAGCACGAAGGAGCCGAGCCGGATACCTTTCGAGTTCTCGGTCGGCGGCTTCAGCGTCAATTGCTCGATCCCGATCGCCGCGCCGGGGTTGTGGTCGTAGAAACCCTGCGAGCGGGTGAGCTCGTAGGCTGCGCGGGTGATCGGCAGATAGCCGGTTGCCTGGTGCCAGGCGGCCTGCACCGCCGGCTTCGACAGATAGGCGAAGAACTTCGCAACGCCGGCATATTCCGCCCGCGGGCGATCGCGCAGCACCCATAGCGTGGCGCCGCCGATGATGCTGTTCTGCGGCGCGCCGGTGACGTCCGGCCAATAGGGCAGCATGCCGTAGCCGACCTCGAATTTCGAGTTGGCCTTGATATCGGCGCTGGTGCCGGACGAGCCGATGAAAATGCCGCATTCGCCCTTCTGGAAGCGCGGCTCGGCCGCCTGCCCGCGACCGCTATAGTCGAACACCTTGGTGGCTTGCCATTCCACGAGCTGGGCGATGTGCTTCACCATCAGCGGATTGTTGAAGATGAGCTCCGCATCCAGCCCGCCGAAACCGTTGGCCTTGGTCGCGATCGGCACATTGTGAAAGGCGGAAAAATTCTCGACATTGATCCAGGACGGCCACGACGTGGTGAATCCGCAAGGAGCACCCGCCGCGCGCAACCGCTTTGCGGCCGCGCCGAGTTCGGGCCAGGTCTTGGGCGCCGCCTCCGGGTCGAGGCCGGCGGCGCGAAACAGATCCTTGTTGTAATAGAGGATCGGCGTCGAGGCGTTGAACGGAAACGACAGCAGATTGCCGCTGAGGTCGGCGTAGTAGCTGGTCACGGTCGGCAGGTAGGCCGACGGCAGGAACGGCTCGGACTGGTCGCGCATCAGCTCGAACACCGGATAGATCGCGCCGCGAGCCGCCATCATGGTGGCGGTGGCGATCTCGTTGACCTGGACGATAGCGGGCTGGCTGCGCGAGCGGAAAGCGAAGATCGCCGCCGTGACCGTTTCGGTGTAGTTGCCCTTGTAGCTCGGCACGATCCGGTAGTCGGACTGGGACGCGTTAAAATCGGCAGCGAGCTTCTCGACCTGCTTGCCGAGTTCTCCCGACATCGCGTGCCACCACATGATCTCGGTCGCGGCATGCGCGGGAGATCCGAGCAGAGTGGCCGCAAGCGCCGCTGGGTACAGGAATCTCGTAAACGATGTCACGGTGCGCCAATCCAGGCTTTCGCGCTTGAGAAGCAAAATCAAAATCACTTTTGCCCCTGATTAAGGCTGCGTCGTTACGGTTGCAATCCGGCAAAACGTCGGAATGGCCGATTAACCGTAGATCGTCGGATAGCTATCTTTCCGGCTTCTGCTAAAAAGTATTGAACCTTTTCTTCCTGCCACAGACCATATCACAAGGGGATTTGTAGCCTGTGTACCGCCGCGCCGGCCTTTCGCGGATCATGAAGCTTGTTGTCGCGCTGCTGCTGACGGCGGTCGCAACGGGTGCGGCTGCGCGCGAATTTCGGGCTTCCGATACCCAGAGCGAGGACTATCCGACCGTCCAGGCGCTGCGTTACATGGGCAGCCTGGTGGAGGAGCGAAGCGGTGGCCGTCATCATGTGCGGGTGTTTCACTCACGGCAGCTTGGCGAGGAAAAAGAAACGCTGGAGCAGACGCGGGCGGGTGCGATCGACATCAACCGCACCAATGTGGCGCTGATCGGCACCATGGTGCCCGCGGCCAACGTGCTGGCGATGCCCTTCCTGTTCCGCTCGGTCGAACATTTGCAGAAGGTGCTGGATGGCCCCATCGGCAACGAGATCCTTAACTCATTCGAGGCTTACGGCTTCGTCGGCTTGGCCTTCTATGATTCGGGTGCGCGCTCGATCTACAACAGCGCCCGTCCGATCCGTTCGCTCGACGACCTCAAGGGCCTGCGGATTCGGGTCCAGCAGTCGCAGCAGATGTCGGACATGATCCGCGCGCTCGGCGCCGAACCGGTCGAGCTGCCCTACGGGCAGGTGAAGACCGGCCTTGCCACCGGATTGATCGACGGCGCAGAGAACAACTGGCCGTCTTTCATCACCGCCGATCACTACAAGTTCGCAGGCTTCTATACGCTGACCCAACATACGATGAGCCCGGAAGTGCTGGTGATGTCGCAAAAGGCGTGGGCGAGCCTGTCGGTCGAAGACCAGGCGCTTTTCCGCGAGGCTGCGAAGCGCTCCAGCACCTTCATGCGCGAGAAGTGGAACGACCTCGACGAGCGCTCGCGCCAGCGGGCCGAAGCCGCGGGCGTGAAGATCATCGGTGATTTCGACCGCAGGCCGTTCGAGACAGCGATGGCAGGGCTCTATGCCAAAGCGCAGCGCGACCCCGCGATCGCGTCATTGATCGATCGCATCCGCAAGGTGGAGTGAAGCAAGCTTGGCAGCGCCCGGACAGGATGGAGCAGTGAGACGGCAGGCGAGCCTCGCCGCGCTCGGCCGCGTGCACATCGTCCAGATGCTGCGGGCGGTGCCGATCCGCTGGCGCATCCTGTCGATCGCGCTGTTGAACTCGGCGGTCGTGGTGGTGCTGGCGGCATTGATCTGGAACGGCGCCACCGTGCTGCGCTCGGCCTGGGAGGATGTCCGGCAGGTCCGCGAGTCCGACAAGATCCTGGCCAAGCTCGAGACCGAGACCAGCCGGCTGCAGAACCTGATCCACCGCTACATCAACCAGCCGAGCCCCGAGCTGTTCGCCGAGATCCTGCTGCTCCGCGAAGCCGTGCTCGGCACGCTGACCACGCGCGCCGCCACCGACCCGATGCTGTCAGGATCGGTGGAGCAGCTCGAGCGCGTCACCAGCCGCTTCCTGGACGGCTTCGGCGAACTGCGCGCCGTGCAGGCAAAGATCACCAAGACCTATGAGGAGCAGGTGCTCGGGCCGGCCAAGGACATGGCCGGTCTTTACTCCATCATCGAGGGCGCCACCGGCCATCGCGACGCGCTGATCTGGCCATCGCTCGGCAAATCCCGCGAGGCCTTCACCGCGATGCTGGTGGCGGCGAACGCCTATTATCTGTCGCTCTCGAGCACATCCGCCGAAGAGGCCCGCCGCAACACCGAGACGATCGAGAAGACGATCCCGGTCATGATCGACCTCGCCGACAACGACCTGCAGCGCCTGGCGCTGGCGCGGCTGAACAAACGGACCGAAGCGTTGCGCGAGGGATTGGGAAAGCTGACCGAGCAGCTCGCGAGCCGCACCGAGCTATTGCGCAACACCATCGACGCGAGCCAGGCCGACGCCATCGGCGTCATCGACGATCTCTCGATCAACATGCGCCAGCGCGAGCAGAAGGCGCAGGAAACCTTCGACCGGACGCTGTCGGACATTTCGCGCCGTGTGCTCTCGATCGCGGTGATCTTCCTCGGCATCATCGTTTCCGCGGGCGTCCTGATCGCGCTCTCGATCCGCCTGCCGCTGCAGCAGATCATGGCCTCGATGCACGCCATCACGTCGGGCAATTACGATCGCCGCGTGCTGGGCACCGATGCCAAGGACGAGGTCGGCGCGATGGCGCGCGCGGTGGAAGTGTTCCGCGAGAATGCGATCGCCAAGCGCCAGGCCGAAGACGAATTGCGCGCCGCCAAGGAACGGGCCGAGAGCGCGCTGCTCGAACTCAATACGGCCCAGCAGAACCTGATCGATGCGGAGCGGCTGGCGGCGCTCGGCGGCCTGGTTGCCGGCGTCGCCCATGAGGTGAACAATCCGATCGGCATCAGCCTGACGGTGGCCTCGAGCTTTGCGCGCCGCACCGAGATATTCGAGCACGAGCTGAAATCAGAACAGTTGCGCCGCTCCAAGCTCGACGAATTCGTGAAGAGCTCGCGCGATGCCGCGCAGCAGCTCGTCGCCAACCTGCAGCGTGCGGGCGAACTGATCCAGTCGTTCAAGCAGGTGGCGGTCGATCGCTCGCATGCCGAGCGCCGCCAGTTTTCCTTGAGCGAAGCGACCGACCAGATCGTCGCCAGCCTGCGGCCGGTGCTGAAGAAAGCCGCGATCGCCCTGACAGTCGACGTGCCGGAAGGCCTGATGATCGACGGCTATCCCGGCTCCTACGGACAAATTTTAACCAATCTTTTCCTTAACGCCGTCAATCATGCGTTCGCCGACCGGCGATCGGGGACGATCACGATTTCAGCGCGGGCCCGCGGCAGCGACGACATCGAGATCATCTTCGCCGACAACGGCGCCGGCATGACGCCGGACGTGCAGCGCCAGGCGTTCGATCCATTCTTCACCACCCGGCGCAATGAAGGCGGCACCGGGCTGGGCTTGCATATTGTCTATAATCTTGTCACCCAACAGCTCGGCGGCCGCATGGTGCTGGAGTCAAGGCCGGGACAAGGCACCACTTTTCGCATTATCATGCCAAGAATCGCCAAGGGTCAGCCAACGGGTCAGCCGACGGGTCAGCCCACGATCGCGGACCAAGCCAATGACGGAACTGCTCAATGGCCGAACAGGACGATGTCCTCCACCTGATCGACGACACCGGGGTCACACCGGAGGATTCGTCCGCGCGAAAATGGAAGGTGGCAGTCATCGACGACGATGCTGCAGTGCATGAAGGCACCCGCTTCGCGCTGTCCGACTACAGCCTGAACGGGGCCACGCTGGAGATCCTGTCGGCCTATTCTGCGGCGGAAGGTCGCAAGCTGATGCGAGAGCATCCGGACATCGCCGCCGTCCTGCTCGACGTCATCATGGAGACCGACGTCGCAGGGCTCGAACTCGTCGAATATATCCGCAACGAGATCAAGAACGAGACCGTCCGCATCATCCTGCGCACCGGACAGCCGGGCCAGGCGCCGGAGCGGCGGGTGATCGTCCAGTACGACATCAACGACTACAAGGCCAAGACCGAGCTCACCGCCGACAAGCTGTTCACCTCGTTGACGGCAGCGCTGCGCAGCTACCAGCAGCTCGAGCGCATGGTGCAGACCAGGCGCGGGCTCGAGATCATCATCGACGCCGCCTCCACGCTCTACGACTTCAAATCGATGCAGCGGCTCGCCGAGGGCGTGCTGACCCAGCTCGCCTCGCTGCTCAATGTCGAATGCGCCGGCATCCTGGTGCTGCGCGATGACGGCGCCGGCAGCGAATTGTCGGTGCTGGCGGGCTCCGGCTGCTACAGCCGTTTCATCGGCACCACCAGCTCGAAATCGCTCGACCCTGATCTGCGCGAGATGGTGGAAGCCGCCTTCCAGCGTCGCAAGAACGAATTCGCCGACCACCGCAGCGTGCTCTATTTGCGCACCGGCAGCGGCCGCGAAGTCGTGGTGCTCCTGCAGGCGGAGCGCCAGCTCTCCGACACCGACCGCGCGCTGGTCGAGATCTTCAGTAGCCGCCTCTCGATCGCGTTCGACAACGTGATCCTGTACCAGCAGCTTCATGAGGCCAACACGCAGCTCGAGGACCGCGTCGCCCAGCGCACCCGCGCGCTGATGCAGGCCAACCGCCGGCTTTCGGCGCAATGGCTGAGATTGCAGCGTGCCAACGGCTTCAAGAACGAGATCCTGGGCACGGTCGCCCATGACCTCAAGAACCCGCTCGGCGTGATCCTCGGCCGCACCGAGATGCTGACCGAATTGATCGGCGCCGGCTCGCCAAGGGAAGCGGTCGCGACCCAGGTCGAGCACATCAGGGATGCCACCAAGCGCCTGACATCGATGGTCGATCATCTGATCTCGGACGCGATGGCCGACGCCTTCGACATCACCATCCGCCGTGAACCGGTCGATGTCGCGGCTCTTATCAACGAGGTCGCCGAAGCGAACCTGCCGCTGGCGGTCAACAAGCAGCAGAGCATCTCGGTCTCCGCACCGCCGAATTTCGTGACCATGTGCGATGCCGACCGCATTCGCGAGGCGATCGACAATCTGGTCAGCAATGCCATCAAATACTCACCAATCGGCGGCAAGATCAGGGTGGTCGTCACCCATGAGGGCGACCACACGGTGATCCGGATCGCCGACGAGGGCGCCGGCCTCTCGCCGGAGGATTTGGGGCGCCTGTTCGGCCGGTTCCAGCGGCTGTCGGCCAAGCCGACCGCAGGCGAGAGCTCGACCGGGCTTGGACTTTCGATCGTCAAACGCATTATCGACATGCATGGCGGCCATGTAACTGCGCAGAGCCCCGGCCCCGGACAGGGCTCGATCTTTACGGTTACATTGCCGGCCACAGCAGAGACATCATGACCCAGAGCCCGCACATCATCATTGTTGATGACGAGGCACCGGCCCGCGAGATGGTCGGTGATTATCTGAAGATGCATGGCTTTGGCGTGACGTTGTGCGATGGCGGAAAGAGCCTGCGCAGCGTGATCGAGACCAACCATCCCGACCTCGTGGTGCTCGACCTCAACATGCCCGAGGAAGACGGGCTGTCGATCATCCGCGATCTCAAGAGCCGGATGAACGTGCCGGTCATCATGCTGACGGCGACCGCGAGCCCGATCGACCGCGTGGTCGGGCTTGAGCTCGGGGCCGACGATTACGTGGCAAAACCCTGCGAGCTGCGCGAATTGATGGCGCGGATCCGCTCGGTCCTGCGGCGGAGCACGCCGGCCAAAGTGGCCGCGCCCGAGACGACAGCCGCCAAGACCGAGAAGGAACAATTGGTCCGCTTCGGCACCAAATGGCTTGATCTGCAGGCGCAAGCGCTGCGCGACGACGAAGGCAACGAGCATCCGCTGACGGCATCCGAATTCGGGCTGTTGAAGGTGTTTGCGGCCAATCCGAAACGGGTGCTGTCGCGCGAGCGGCTGCTCGAACTGGCCAATGCGCGCGACGCCGAGGCCTTCGACCGCGCCGTCGACCTCCGGATCATGCGCATCCGCCGCAAGATCGAGATCGATCCGACCAAGCCCGCGGTCATCCGCACCATCCGCGGCGGCGGCTATCTGTTCTCACCAAGCGGCGAAAAGGCCTGATCTTCGCCCCTGCCCAATGACGGGGCGCGCGAAAACGCGTCAGGCGCCGTTCGGTTCCGCCCGGTCCGCAACTTCCCGGCAATTTTCCGCGCATTGAAATTACTGGCATTTTTGCCCCGAATGTTTCGTCGCCCACGCCCCGACGAAACAATTCTCCTACGGATGAAACCATTTTCCGCTTTTCGCGCAGACATCCCGAAACCGTGGCTCATTAACAATTCTCCCAACGAAAGCCGCCAAGGCGAACTGGGAGCCTGTCATGTCGAACGTCGTCGCCATCAACGCTGCAGCCAACGATCATATCGCCGCTGCACGCCAGACATCCGACGAAATGCTGCTCGGCAAGATCGCCATAGGCGACCGCACGGCCATGCACGTGCTCTATTCCCGTCACAACGTCCGGGTCTACCGTTTCGTCCTCCGCATGGTCCGCGACACCACGGTGGCGGAAGATCTCGTGAGCCAGGTGTTCCTGGACGTCTGGCGCACCGCCGACCAGTTCGAAGGCCGCTCGCAGGTTTCCACCTGGCTGTTGTCGATCGCCCGCTTCAAGGCGTTGACCGCGCTGCGCCAGCGCCGGCACGAGGACATTGAACAGGAAGAAGTGCTCGACATCGTCGACGAAGCCGATACACCGGAAGCCGCGCTCGATCGCGCCACTACGAGCGAGATCCTCCGCGCCTGCGTCGCGAAGCTGTCACCTGCGCACCGCGAGATCATCAACCTCGTCTACTATCACGAGAAGTCGGTGGAAGAGGCCGGCGAGATCATCGGCATTCCCCAGAGCACCGTGAAGACCCGCATGTTCTATGCCCGCAAGCAGTTGGCCGAATTGCTGAGGTGCGCCGGCGTGGAAAGCCTCGCAGCGTGAAACAGCGATCCCGGAAGTCGTATGGAGGGTAAGAAATTGTAGGGATTGTTTTCGAAGCCAGAAAGCGGCGACGAAACAATTGAAACAATCGACGACATCACCTGGAAAAGCTCAGTCTCTATACAATAGCCATCGAACGCAACGCCAACGCCGAACAGGAGAACGACATGCTGAAGCCGTCCTTCCGCTTCTTCATCATCCCGCTCGGCGCAGTGGCTACGCTTGCAACACTATCGAGTCAGAATGTCGCTCCGCGCGCGCAGCGCGATGCCGGTGTGACGCCGGTGCGCGAGCAGGTGATCGACTGCAGCACCAAGAGCGCCGCAGAAGTCTGCGAGATCAGGTAGCGAGTTTTTACGTCTTCAAGTTCTAACCTCCCAAGGACTACCTCCAACGACCCGGCCGGGATGCCCCCCCCCAGCCGGGTCGCTTTGCTTTGCGGTCCGTACAATCGGCATGGAAGTCTCACACAGACGTGACCTCGCGCGAATGAGGCAGACGTAACGGCTGATCTCGCCATCGCGAAGAACATCACACTGCCGGCGCAGGCATTGGGCGTGGCCGGTTGGCGATGGGCGGTTCTGATGCTGAATCTTGTTCTCGCGCTGCTCGCAGGTGTTGTCACCGTCGCGGCGCCTTGCACCCTGCCGATGCTGCCGATCCTGCTTGGGGCATCGATAGGCCAGACCAGCAAGGCGCGGCCGGCGATGATCGCGCTCGGCTTTGTGATGTCATTCTCGATGGTGGCGTTGCTGCTGGGCGCGATCACGCGCGCCTTCGATTTCGATCCCAACGTGTTGCGAACCGGCGCCGCGATCCTCTTGCTCGGCTTTGGGCTGTTGATGATCTGGCCGGCGCCGTTCGAATGGCTGACGATCCGAATCGGCGGTCTCACCGCAGGCGGTTCGCCGGACAACGCAACACCATCGCAAGGCCTGGTCGGCGGCTTCGTGCTCGGCACAACACTCGGGCTGGTGTGGACCCCATGCGCTGGACCCGTGCTGGGCTCGATCCTGACCATCGTGGCGACATCGAAAGATACCGGGTGGGCCAGTCTGCAGCTCGTCGTCTACGCCGTCGGGGCGGCGATTCCGATGCTCGCCATCGCCTACGGTGGGCAGGCCGTCACGACCCGCATCCGCAGCATCGCGCGGATCGCGCCGCGACTGCAGCAGGGCTTTGGCGTCGTCATCATCGCCTTCGCGGCCCTCTCCTACTTCCAATACGACACGCTGATCGTGGCGTGGCTAACCAGTTTCTACCCCAACGGCCAGATCGGCCTTTGACATCAGGAGGAAATGGAAATGATCATGCGCTCGCTTGTATCCGCCCTGGTCGGCGCTGTTTGCCTGACCGGCATCACCGCTCCTCATATCGCCCGCGCGCAGGAGCCCAAAGTGAAGGTTGCGGCCGCCGAGCAGAACGCGCCGAATTTTGTCGGCATCAGCAAATGGTTCAATTCGCAGCCGCTCAACATCGCCGACCTGCGCGGCAAGGTCGTGCTGGTCGATTTCTGGACCTATGGCTGCGTAAACTGCGTCAACACGCTCCCCCATGTCGTCGCGCTCGATGCCAAGTACAGGAATCGAGGCCTGGTGGTGATTGGCGTTCATACGCCGGAATTTCCGTTCGAACGCTCGGCTTCCAACGTCCAGGCGGCGCTGAAACGGCACGGCATCACCTACCCGGTGGCGCAGGACAACGAGTCGCAGACCTGGAATGCCTACCGCAACCAGTACTGGCCGGCGCAATACATCATCGACCAGAATGGAAATATCGTATTCCATCACGACGGCGAGGGACAGTACGAGCAGATTGACCGCACCATCGCCCGGCTGCTCAACGTCAACAGTTGAGCGCTTTTGCGAGGACTAAAGGACTATCGTCAAACCCGGCGTGCCAAGGTCCGCGCCGGGGCCGCTCGCTCTGCCTTGGTCATATTGACATGTTTTCACTACGATCGGACGCGTGATAACCTCATGTCGTAATTCACGATGGATAGCGCGTCATGTTCGAAGGCTGGGATGCGGTTGCGCTCGCCCGGGCGCAGTTTGCTTTCACGATGTCGTTTCACATCATATTCCCGGCCTTCTCGATCGGGCTCGCCAGCTACCTTGCGGTGCTCGAAGCGCTCTGGCTCTGGACCGGGCGCGAGGTCTTCATCAATCTGTTTCACTACTGGCTGAAGATCTTCGCGGTCGCATTCGGCATGGGCGTGGTGTCGGGCATCGTGATGTCCTACCAGTTCGGCACCAACTGGTCGGCCTTCTCCGACAAGACCGGGCCCGTCATCGGACCGCTGATGGCCTATGAGGTCCTGACCGCGTTTTTCCTCGAAGCAGGCTTCCTCGGCGTGATGCTGTTCGGGTTGAACCGCGTCGGTCCCCGGCTGCACTTTCTCGCAACCTTGATGGTCGCGATCGGCACACTGATCTCGGCATTCTGGATACTCTCGTCCAATTCCTGGATGCAGACGCCGACCGGCTACGCCGTCAATGCGAGCGGCCAGTTCGTGGCCGCCGACTGGCTCAAGGTGGTCTTCAACCCGTCTTTTCCATATCGCCTCGTGCACATGGTGCTCGCGGCGTATCTGACCACCGCGCTCGTGGTCGGCGCGGTTGGCGCCTACCATCTGCTGCGTGACCAGCATCTCGCCGGCCCGCGCGTGATGTTCTCGATGGCGATGTGGATGGCGACTTTCGTGGCGCCAATCCAGATTCTGGCCGGGGACCAGCACGGGCTGAACACGCTGGAGCATCAGCCCGTGAAGATCATGGCGATGGAAGGCCACTACCAGAGCCACAAGGACGGCGCGCCGCTTATTCTGTTCGGATGGCCCAACCAGACGGCCGGCCGGGTCGACTTCGCCGTCGAGATCCCCAAGCTCGGATCGGTGATCCTGAAGCATTCACCCACCGCGCCGATGGCCGGCCTCGACACCGTGCCGCGCGAAAACTGGCCGCCGGTACCGATCACCTTCTGGTCGTTCCGCATCATGGTCGGGCTCGGCTTTCTGATGATGGGGCTCGGCCTGTTGAGCGCATGGATGCGCTGGCGCGGTCAGCTCTATTCCTCGCGCTTCCTGCACAGCTTCGCAATGCTGATGGGGCCGGCGGGCTTCATCGCGGTGCTGGCGGGCTGGATCACCACCGAGACCGGGCGGCAGCCATTCACGGTCTACGGCCTGCTGCGGACGGCCGATTCGGCTTCCCCGCTCGCTGCGCCTGCGGTCGGCTCTTCGCTGCTCGCTTTCGTCATCGTCTACTTCGCGGTGTTCACGGCGGGCGTGATCTATCTGCTACGGCTGATGGCGGCGCCGCCGCATCCGGGCGAAGCGGGACCGCCGCGTGACGTACCCGCCCGCGCCGCCGGCATCACCCCGGCCGCCGCCGCAGCAGCGGAGGGCGCGTCATGAGTGTCGCGGTCGACCTTGCCATGGTCTGGGCCTTCATCATCGCCTTCGCGGTGTTCGTCTATATCGTCATGGACGGCTTCGATCTCGGCCTTGGCATCCTGTTTCCGCTGTTTCCAAGGAAGGCGGATCGCGACGTCATCATGAACAGCGTCGCGCCGGTCTGGGACGGCAACGAGACCTGGCTGGTGCTCGGCGGCGGCGGCCTGATGGCGGCGTTTCCGCTTGCCTATGCCGTGCTGATGCCGGCGCTCTATACGCCTGTCATCGCGATGCTGGTCGGCTTGATCTTCCGCGGGGTTGCGTTCGAATTCCGCTGGCGCACCACGCAAAGGGAACGCAACCGCTGGGACGTCGCCTTTTTCGGCGGATCGCTGGTGGCGGCGCTGGCGCAGGGCGTTGCCCTCGGCGCCATCCTGCAGGGTGTGCATGTCGAGGGTCGGCAATATGCCGGCGGCTGGTGGGACTGGCTGACGCCGTTCAGCGTGCTGACCGGAATATCGGTGTTGGTGGGTTACGCGCTGTTGGGCGCGACCTGGCTGGTGATGAAGACGGAGGGCGCGCTGCGCGACAAGGCCTATCAATTGAGTTGGGTATTGCTGTTCGCGATGCTCGGCGCGATCGTCGCCGTCAGCCTCGCAACCCCATTTCTCAGCGTGCAATATACCCAGCGCTGGTTCACTTGGCCGAACATCATCCTGACCGCGCCGGTGCCGCTCGCCGTGGCGGCCGTCACCGCTCTGTTGCTGCGCAGTCTTGCGAACAAATATGACTACCAGCCGTTCTTCCTGACGCTGGCGTTATTCTTGCTGTCCTATGCCGGCCTCGGCATCAGCATGTATCCCTATATCGTGCCGCAGAGCATCACGATCTGGGAGGCGGCCTCGCCCCCCAACAGCCAGATCTTCATGCTGGTCGGCGTGGCGATCCTGATTCCGCTGATCCTCGCCTACACGGGTTGGGCGTATTGGGTATTTCGCGGCAAGGTGCGGCCTGGGGGCGGGTATCACTGATGCCACGCGAGGAGAATCCACGCCCGCTCGCGAAGCGCCTGATCTGGTTCGCCGCGCTTTGGCTCGGCGGCGTCGGCACCGTGGCGTTGATTTCGTTCGGCCTGCGGCTTTGGATCGCACCGAAATAAGACGGCTCGGCTACAGCACCATGACGGAAATCGCAGGTATTCCAGCCAGCTACCTCCTTTGCCCCAAACTTGCCATCAAGCTGCCACTGAGATTTGATGCTTCCTGATTTGGGTGGAGCATCAATGCATTTGGCCCCGCGCCAACGAGGAGAGCTTTGTATGACGAAACTTCGTCACCTGATCTGGATGGTCATTGCCGCAGGCGGCCTGATGCTTTCGGCCTCGCAAAGCCAGGCCCAGGCGCCCGACGTCGGCGATCAGCCAGGCCTGGTCCCCGACGATAACGTCGAGCTCGATCCGGAATGGCGCAAGCAGGTGGTCTACTACCGCACCAACGAAGCGCCGGGAACCATCATCATTTCGACCAAGGAGCGCCATCTCTATCTGGTCCAGGGTAACGGCCGCGCCATCCGTTACGGTATCGGCGTCGGCCGCGAAGGCTTCCAGTGGCAGGGGCTCCTGAACATCACCCGCAAGGCGGAATGGCCGGACTGGACGCCGCCGCCGGAAATGATCGCACGCCAACCCTACCTGCCGCGCTTCATGGCCGGCGGCCCCGGCAACCCGCTCGGCGCCCGCGCGATGTATCTCGGCACCACCGTCTACCGCATCCACGGCACCAACCAGCCCAATACCATCGGCACTGCCATCTCCTCCGGCTGCTTCCGGCTGGTCAATGCTGATGTCGCCGACCTCTACGATCGCGTCCCCGTCGGCACCAAGGTGATCGTCCGGCAAAAGCCCGAACTGTAACCGTCTCTGCCTCCCTTCCTGACGCCCTATTTCCCTCATCATCTGGTGAAAATAAATGATGCGCACATTTCGAGGCGGCCTGCTGATCGGGCTCGCGGTCGCGGCCCTGGTTGCAGCCGCCGCCATCATCTATGAGCGATACGACACCAAGACTTTGAAGCGCACCGTTCGCCGCGGCGAGGTGCTGTGTGGTGTCAACAAGGGCCTGCCGGGCTTCTCGATCCCCGACGAGAAGGGCAACTGGACCGGCTTCGATGTCGACTTCTGCCGCGCGGTGGCGGCCGCGATCTTCGACGATCCGTCCAAGGCGAAATTCATCCCGCTCGATGCCAGCGAGCGCTTCAAGGAGTTGCAGAGCCGGAAGGTGGACATCCTCTCGCGCAACTCGACATGGAGCATGTCGCGCGAGACCAATTACGACCTCTATTTCCCGGCCGTCGCCTATTATGACGGCGAAGGCTTCATGCTGCCGCGCTCGCGCAACATCGATTCCGCACTGGATTTGAACGGCAGCAAGGTCTGCGTGCAGGCGGAGACCACGACGCAGCTCAACCTCGCCGACTATTTCCGTATCAACAATATGAAATATACGGAGATGAAGTTCGGAAAGCTCGAGGATGTCGTCAAGGCCTATGACAGCGGACAGTGCGACACCCTTACCGCCGATGCTTCCCAGCTCTATGCGCTCAGGCTCAACCTCTCCAAGCCCAACGACCACATCATCCTGCCCGACATCATCTCGAAGGAGCCGCTCGCGCCCGTGGTACGGCTGCGCGACGACGATTGGATGATGATCGTGAAATGGACGCTTTATGCGATGATCAACGCCGAGGAGCTCGGCATCACCTCGAAGAACATCGACGAGGCGATGAAATCGAAGAAGCCCGAAGTGATGCGGCTGGTCGGCACCGAGGGCTCCTATGGCGAGGACCTCGGCCTGACCAAGGACTGGGCCGCCCGCATCATCCGCCATGTCGGCAATTACGGCGAAATCTACGACCGCAATGTCGGCAGCGAGTCGCAACTGAAGATCCCGCGCGGCCTCAACCAGCTCTGGAGCGCCGGCGGCATCCAGTACGCCCCGCCGATTAGGTAGGGGCCACATACGCCGTCATTGCGAGGAGCGCAGCGACGAAGCAATCCACGCTTCCGCAAGCGGCGAGATGGATTGCTTCGCTTCGCTCGCAATGACGGGATAGAGTTCAATACCCCTTCACCCTTGCCAACTGATCGGCGTGGAAATTGCTGTCGCCGAACAATTCCTGGCAGACGCGGGCGCGCTTCATGAAGAAGCCGATGTCGAACTGGTCGGTCATGCCCATGCCGCCATGCATCTGCACGCCTTCCTGCACGGCCAGCGTCGCCGTCGTGCCGGCGCGCGCCTTGGCAACGGCGACGGCGCTGCCCGCATTGGCCGTATCAGCATCGAGCGCCTGCAGCGCCTTCAGCACCGCAGCGCGGGTGATTTCGATATCGATGTAGAGCTGGGCAGCCCGGTGCTGCAGCGCCTGGAATTCGCCGATCGGTTTGCCGAACTGCTTCCGCTCCTTCAGGTAAGCGACGGTGCGGCCGAACACCTCTTCGCTCAAACCCACCATTTCCGACGCGACCGCGCCGCGGCCGACATTGAGCACGCTTTCGAGCAGCGGATAGCCCTGGTCGACCTCCCCCAGCACGCTGTCGGCATTGACCTCGACACTGTCGAACACGATGCGCGCCGCGTTGTGGGAGTCCACCATGATGGTGCGCTCTCTCGCAATCCCTTTGGCCTTCGGATCGACCAGGAACAGAGTCACCCCGTTCTTCTCCCCGGCGCTGCCGGCCGTGCGCGCCGCAACGATCAGGAGACCGGCGGTATGGCCATCGACGACAAGCGCCTTGTCGCCATTCAGCTTGAAGCCGTTGCCACTGCGTATCGCCTGCATCCTGGTCTGCAGCGGCCGATGCTTGGCGCCTTCATCGACCGCGAGCGCAGCGAGCAGCGAGCCGTCGGCAATCCTGGGCAGATGCTGCGATTTCTGCGCCTCGCTGCCGCCGCGCGACAGCGCCGAGGCTGCAAGCACAGACGTGGCAAGGAACGGCGACGGCATCAGCGTGCGCCCTATCTCCTCCATCACGATCCCGGCCTCGACCGCGCCGAGCCCGCTGCCGCCGAATTGTTCTGATACCAAGAGGCCGGAGAAGCCCATCTCGGCAAAGGTGTTCCAGAGCTCGCGCGAGAAGCCGGTTTCGTCCTTGCTGTCGCGCAACTGGCGCAGATGCGAGACCGGCGCCTTTTCACTGATGAGGCCGCGCGCGCTGTCGCGCAGCATGGATTGTTCTTCATTGAGGATGAGGGCCATGGTGTATCAAGCTCCGGGCAGGTCGAGGATGCGCTTGGCGACGATGCCGAGCATAACCTCTGACGTGCCGCCCTCGATCGAATTGGCCTTGGTGCGCAGCCAGGCGCGCGGCCGGGCGCCGCCGCGGGAGCGCTCGCTCTCCCACTCCAGCGCGTCGATGCCGCCGGCCGACATTAGGATCTCATAGCGGCGCTTGTTGAGCTCGGTGCCGTAATATTTCATCGCCGAGGAAAATGCCGGATGCGCCTGCCCCGCTTTCGCCAAATCAACGGCGCGCTCGGCGGCCGCGGCGAGCGCCGCTTCATCGACTTCGAAGCTCGCGATCTGGCTGCGCAGCACCGCGTCATCCAGCCGCCCCTGCGTATCGGCGCCGATCGAGTCCGCCGCGATCTGTCCGAGCGGACGGCCGACGCCGCGCTCGCCCATGCCCGAGATCATCGCGCGCTCGTGCTGCAGCAGATATTTCGCCACGTCCCAGCCGCGGTTGATGGCGCCGACAACGTGCGACTTCGGCACGCGCACATTGTCGAAGAACGTCTCGCAGAACGGCGAATAGCCGGAGATCAACAGGATCGGCTTTGTCGACACACCTTTCGAGGTCATGTCGAACAGGATGAAGCTGATGCCGTCATGCTTCTTCGCGGCTGGATCGGTGCGCACCAGGCAGAAAATCCAATCCGCATAGTTGGCATAGGACGTCCAGATCTTCTGACCGTTGATGATGAAATCATCGCCGTCGCCCTCGGCCCGCGTCTGCAGCGAAGCGAGGTCGGACCCGGCATTCGGCTCGGAATAGCCCTGGCACCAGCGGATCAAGCCGGCCGTGATCTTCGGCAGATGCTCCTTCTTCTGCGCCTCCGTGCCGTATTTGAGCAGCGCCGGCCCAAGCATGGAGATGCCGAACGAGGTCAGCGGCTGCCGCGCGCCGATCGCCGCCATCTCCTGGCGCAGGATCTTCGCCTCCTCGCCATCGAGCCCGCCGCCGCCATATTCCTTCGGCCAATGCGGCACCGTCCAGCCCTTGTCGCGCATCCGCTCGAACCAGACCCGCTGCGGCTCGGAGGAGAACTTTGCGTTCCGACCGCCCCAGAACGTGTCGTCGTTCGAGGTCATGGGCTTGCGCATCTCCGGCGGGCAGTTCTGCTCCAGCCAGGCGCGGGTTTCGCTGCGGAATTTTTCAAGATCGGCCATGGCGCGTTTCCATCTGACGAATTGTTGAAACGACCTTAGCCGCCGGATCGTGGAATTCAATATCTCCCTGCGCCCAGCGCCGGTGGCCGCGCGGCTGAAAGGGGTGTATTCGCTTCCTGGCGTAACGATTGAAAAACAAGAGGAAACGGACATGAGGCTGAAGCTGCTTTCGCCTGGCGAAATGAACGAGGCGCAAAAACAGACCTATGACGAGGCTATTGCCGGCAAGCGCGGCTCGGCGCCGGCGCCGATGATGGCCTGGCTCAACAGGCCGGAAATGGCGAGGCATGCCACGCGGCTCGGCGAGATGCTGCGCTTCAACACAATGTTCCCGCCAAAGCTTTCGGAGATCGCGATCCTCGTCACCGCGCGCCACTTCACCGCGCATTATGAATGGTTCGCGCACAAGCGCCTCGCGCTGAAGGGCGGCCTCGATCCGAAGATCATCGACGACATCCGCGACCGCCGCACGCCCGAATTCGACGACCCCAAGGCCAGGATGATCTACGACGTGGCGAAATCGCTGCACGAAGGCCTTGGGCTGTCGCAGCCGCTCTATGATGAGGCGGTCGCGCTGCTCGGCGAGCGCGGCGTGGTCGAGATCATCGGGCTCTGCGGCTATTACACGATGGTGTCGATGACGCTGAACACGTTCGAATTCGGCTTGCCGGATGGCGAGGTGTCGGAACTGGCGTGAGCCAGGGACGCTGCCGGAAACACAGGGTTTCAGGATAGGCCGGTACCGCGCGGTTCGGTTCATCGCTAGATACTGTTTTTCAACCGGAGCAGCAGCATGGCGCAAAATCCTCCCATCATCGCCGGCACGCGGATCGGGCATGTGCACCTAAAGGTCGCCGATCTCGATCGCGCGCTCGGCTTCTATTGCGGCGTGCTCGGCTTCGAGCTGCAGCAGCGCATGGGTGCCGGTGCCGCGTTCATCTCGGCGGGCGGCTACCATCACCATATCGGGCTGAACACCTGGGAGAGCAAGGGCGGCAATCCGCCGCCGCCCGGCACCACCGGCCTGTACCACACCGCGATTCTCTATCCGACCCGACCAGCTCTCGCGGACGCGCTCCACCGCGTGCTCAGCGCTGGTATCGCACTCGACGGCGCCAGCGACCATGGCGTCAGCGAGGCGCTCTACCTGCGCGACCCCGACGAGAACGGCGTCGAGCTCTATTGGGACCGGCCCGAGGCGCAATGGCCGCGCACGCCGGACGGTGCGCTTGCGATGTTCACCAAGCGGCTCGATCTCGAGGATTTGCTGCGGCAGCGGGAAGTCTGAGCCTCGTAGCCCGGATGGAGCGAAGCGCAATCCGGGGACGCCTCGGAAGATTCCCGGATTTCGCTTCGCTCCATCCGGGCTACGCAATGCCGCGCCCGCGGATCATGATCAACACGGCCGCGATCAACTGGAGCGCGATGCAGCCGTAGAACGGCAGCGTGTAACTCCCCGATATATCGCGCAGCAAGCCGACCACGCCCGGACCGAAGGCATAGGTGATCTGGTTAATGGCGGTGACCAGGCTCACCAGCACCCCGAACGAGCGCGGATCGAATTCGCGCTGCACGATCAAGGCCGGCAGCGTGATCAGATTGCCGACCGAGAAGCCGAAGGCGGCGCAGGCCGCAACCAGCACCCAATCGCTGCGCAGGTTGATGATGACGAGCAGCGCCACGGCCTGACTGACAAAGGACAGCGCCGACGCCAATCGCTGATTGAGCCGGTCGATCACGAAGGAGAACGTCACGCGACCGACCACCGCCATCGCGGTCAGAAGCGCCATCGCCACCGCCGCGCGCTCGCGGCCGATCACCTGATCCAGGAACGAGATCAGGTGGACGATGAAGCCGACCTGGGCAAACAGCACCAGGGCAAACGCGATCGAGACCGAGAGGAAGCCGAGATCGCGAAGCGCACGGGCGCGGATCTGCGTCGGCGACGGCCCTCCCGCCGCCGACAGCGCCACCGCCTCGATATGCGCCGGCGGCCGGCCGACGAACAGCACAATCACCGGCACCATCACCGCGACCATCGCGATGGCCGCCACGGTCATCGCGCCGGAGAAGCCGAAATATCCGATGCCGGCGATAAGCAGGGGCACGCCGGCGATGCCGCCAAAGCTCGCGCCGTTCAGCGCCAGGCTGATCGCCATGCCGCGCTTCTTGTCGAACCACAGACCGAGCGTGTTGGTGATCATGCCGAGGCTGGTGCCGGCCCAGCCGAAGGCGAGCACGGCATCGGCAAGATAAAGCTGCCAGGGCTCGCGCACCTGCCCGATCGCGACCGCCGCCGCAGCCATCGCGATCGTGCCCGCGATCAAGCAGCTCCGCGGACCGAACGCCTTGATCGCCTCGCTGACGAAGACGACGAGCCCCGCGCCTGCGAGATAGAAGAACGTGGTGCCGGAGGAGATCAGCGATGCCGGCCAGCCGCGCAGGCGCTGCAGCTCGGCGACATAGACGCTCTGGCCGTAAAAGCCGAGCCCCCAGCCGAACGTTGCGAGCAGGAAGCAAACCAGCACGATGCGCCAACCGTCGTAGCGGAGCGCGGTCTCGTCGGTGCTGGTGTGAGTTGATGCGTCCACGGTTCTTGCTTGTCGTTTGTCTGTTGGTCTAGCCGTCATGCCCGGGCTTGACCCGGGCATCCACGTTCTTTTCGGCCGCCAAGGACGTGGATGGCCGGGACGAGCCCGGCCATGACGAACACCATTAGCAGGGCTTGCTAGATCATCATTTCGATCACCACCGAACTGTCAGCAGTTGTCAGCAAGTCCTCAAATAGTTGGTTCCGGAAACTCATCGACCGTTCGCAATTTCGCCCGCCGCTTCGCAAGCGATACGATCCACAGCACGGCGAGCCCCAGCACCACCGGCGGGAACACGACAAGATTCACCGCCGACCAGCCGTAATTGGCGAGCAATTGGCCGGAGGAGAACGAGCCGATCGCCATCGTCCCGAACACCAGGAAATCGTTGAACGCCTGCACCTTGTTGCGCTCCTGCGGCCGGTGCGTCTCCAGGACCAGTGCGGAGGCGCCGACGAAGCCGAAATTCCAGCCGACGCCGAGCACGATCAGCGTCGCCCAGAAATGCAGCGTGGTCAGGCCGGAGAGCCCGATCGTCGCCGCAAGCGCCTCCAGGAGCAGGCCGAGCGCGACGATGCGCGATGCGCCGAAGCGGGCGATCAGCGAGCCTGTGAAGAAGCTCGGGCCATACATCGCGATGATGTGCCATTGGATCGCGAAATTGGAATCGCTGAGCGAGAGGCCGCACATCTTCATCGCGAGCGGCGCCGACGTCATCACCAGGTTCATCATGGGATAGGCGATGATGCCGCACAGCGCGGCGGCGATGAAGCGCGGCTGCCGCGCGATCTCGAGCAGCGGCCGGCCCCCATGCAGATCGACCGCGGCCGGCTTTGGCGCATCGACGCCGGCCAGCACCGCCATCGCGACCAGGGCGACGAACGCCTGCATCAAGAAGCTGAAGGCGAAGAGATAAGGCGGCCAGATGTCCATGGTCCACTGCACGAGCTGCGGACCGAGCACGCCGGCGAATACGCCGCCCGCCATCACCCAGGACACCGCCTTGGGCCGGAACGCGGCGCTGGCGCCGTCGGCGGCGGCGAAGCGATAGGATTGCGCCACCGCGCCATACAGGCCGCCGAGAAAGGTCGCGAGGCAGAACAGCCAGAATGCGCCGCGCAGGATCGCGAAGGCGCCGAGCGCGCCGGTCAGCGCGCCGCAGCCGGTGCCGATGATGAACGCCGTGCGGCGGCCATAGGCGCGCGAGATCGCCCCGGTCGGCAGCGTGCCGGCGGCAAGCCCCAGCACATACATCGACAGCGGCACGGTCGCGAGCGAGACGCTCGGCGCCAGCGTCGCGCCGACGATCGAGCCGGTCGCGAAGATGACCGCCGAATTGGCCCCGGTCAGCGCTTGTGCCGCAGCCAGCCGCAGCACATTGGCGCGCGCCCGCGCGTCGTCGGCGATCTCATCGCTGGTTGTGGCACTCATCGACGTTCCCATCCCAAGGCGCCCGGCAGGGAACCTCGCTGTTGCAGGCGCACTATGGAGAGCGGACGCCGCCCGATCAACCAGCGCAAACGGACGCACGTTATGCAGGTGGCGCTGTGTGTCCCGCGTCACGGCCACGCTTCGCAATGACGGTGAGGTCTGATTCGCATGTCAAACAGCTCTCCGCTGTCATCGTCCGGCTTGACCGGACGATCCAGTATTCCAGAGACGGTAGTGCTTGAGCCGAGAGGCCGCCGGATACTGGATGCCCCGCCTGCGCGGGGCATGACGGTGGAGTGTGGTGAGAGGATGTGAGTTCGCATTCTCGCGGCGCGTTACGCCCGAGCTTTGATTCACTTTCCACCCTCCTCGAGATCAGAGGGCGCAGGGAAAGCCGGGTGCCGGTTGCACCCATGGGTCCCGT
>NZ_JAQMIL010000079.1:0-48400 GCF_029990105.1 Bradyrhizobium sp. Arg237L
CAAGGGCAGCCGTTGCCGCCGCAGCTTCTGGCCGAAGTGAAGCGCGAGCATGCCCGGCTGATGCTGGTGCGTGACCAGCTCAAGGCGCTGGAGCAGGCCCAGGCCGCGGCGCAAGCCGCTGCGATGCCCGCACCGATGGCGAAGCGACGGGATCAGTTGCAGCAACTCAAGGCACTCGGCCCGGCGTTTGCCACCACGCTGGTGCACGAGGTGTTCTACAAGGACTTCCGCAACCGGCGCGAGGTCGCAAGCTATTGCGGCTTGGCGCCCAGTCCCTGGCAAAGCGGCGGCATCGACCGCGAGCAGGGGATTAGCAAGGCCGGCAACCGGCGCGCCCGCCACAAGACGATCGAACTGGCGTGGCTCTGGCTGCGCCATCAGCCGGACAGCGCGCTCAGCCGCTGGTTCCGCAGCCGCACGGAGAACGCCGGCAGGCGCGCCAAGCGCGTCGCCATCGTCGCCCTGGCGCGCAAGCTGATCGTGGCGCTGTGGCGCTATCTCACCAGCGGTCTTGTTCCGGAAGAGGCCGTGATGAAGGCATAGCACCAAACAAACCAACCAGGGCGAAGGCGGCCCGCGCCGCGCGCCCCGTACAGGATGGATGATGACCGTGCCACCCAGGGGCTTCACAAAGCCGTTTTGTAGATGGGTCTCATCCGCTCAGGCTTCCTCGCCGCAAGCATGCGGAAGGTGGGTACGGGTCAGCCGATCCGACCGGATATGAGGTGATGCAGTGAGCTGCAGAAATCTTCGGAAGCCAATCCTCGCCCGGGGCCCGGTCGTCGCGCTGCGCTACGCATGGCTCCGCGCGCCGCCCTCTCACCGCAAAAACCCAACCCAACCCTGTTCGTTGAGAGCCTTGACTCACAAAGCCCCATATGAGGGTGGGCAAAGGCGCGAAGCGCCGTGCCCACCATCGAGTGCTGTGCTCGCGATGGTGGGCACGCTGCGCTTTGCCCACCCTACGAAGTTAGCGTTTCTTCTTCGCGTTCAGCGCATTGGCGACGCGGCTCACCGGCGGGCGGCCGAGCAGGCGGCTGACTTCGTTCGTCGCGGCGAGCAACCTCTCCATGTCGACGCCGGTTTTGATGCCCATGCCTTCGAGCATGTAGACGACGTCCTCAGTTGCGACATTGCCGGTCGCGCCGGGGGCATAGGGGCAGCCGCCGAGACCGCCGGCGGCGGAATCGATGACGCGGACGCCCTCCTCCATGCCGGCGTAGAGGTTGGCGAGCGCCTGGCCGTAGGTGTCATGGAAATGCATCGCGAGATTTTGTGCCGGTACCTCGCCCGCGACCGCGCGCATCAGGTGCCGCGCCTTGACCGGCGTGCCGACGCCGATGGTGTCGCCTAGCGAGATCTCGTAGCAGCCGAGGTCCCACAACGTCCTGGCGACGTCGACAACCGCCTGCGGCTTGACCTCGCCGTCGAAGGGGCAGCCGAGCACGCAGGAGATATAGCCGCGCACCTTGATGCCATCGGCCTTCGCGCGCGCCAGCACCGGCTTGAACCGCTCGATCGATTCTGCGACCGAGCAATTGATGTTGGCGCGCGAGAAACCTTCGGAGGCCGAGGCAAACACCGCGATCACCTTGGCGCCGGCGGCTTGCGAGGCCTCATAGCCCTTCTCGTTCGGCACCAGCACGTGGAATTCGCCGGGAAGATGGCTCACGCCGCGCAGCACCTGGTCGGAGCCGACCATCTGCGGGACCGCCTTCGGCGACACGAAGGCGCCGACCTCGACGATCGGCAGGCCGGCACCGATCAGGCGCTCGATGAAAGCGATCCGATCGGCGACGCTGATCGGCGTCTTCTCATTCTGCAGCCCGTCGCGCGGACCGACCTCGACAATACGGACGCTGTCGCTCATCACGCGGCCACCGGTTCGACTTCGGCGAGCTCGACGCCCTCGCCGACGATATCGCCCACCTTGCACTTCAGCTTCTTCAGCACCCCGGCATACGGCGCGCGCAACGTCTGTTCCATCTTCATCACTTCCAGTGTCAGGATCGCCGCGCCCTTCTCCAACGTCGCGCCCTCCTCGGCGAGCAGGGCGACGACGGTGCCCGGCAGCGGCGCCACGATCTTGTCCTCGCCGACATGCTCCTCGGTCTCGCCGCCGAACGGATCGACCCAGTGCAGGTCGAAGCGGCCGTTGCGGGTGCGCAAGTAGAGCTCGTGACCTTCGATGACGGCGACGACACGGGATTTCGTGCCATCAAGCGTCAGGTCAAAGCCGCTGTCCGCCGCGGGCGCCAGTGCCAGCACGAACTCGCGATCGCCGACCAACACCGTCGACGGCCCGTTGCCATAGCGCAGCGTCACCTTCTGTTCCGCGCCCTGCCCCTGCCGGAACGAGAACACCCGCTGCCGTTGGCCAACCGGCATCCAGCCAAATGTCTGCCACGGCGAATGTGCTTCCTTCCGTGCAGCCTTCTGTTCCTCATTCAAGATCGCAGCGACTGCAGCGCACAGCTCGAACGCACCGGCGGCCCCACGTTCTTCCGTCAGGCTCTTCAGTTCGCGCTCGATGAAGCCGGTATCGATCGCGTTCGCGACCACGGCAGGATGCGTTACCAGCGCCGACAGGAACGGGATGTTGGTGACGATGCCGCGAACATCGGTCTCTTGGAGCCCGCGATTGAGCTTTTCGATCGCGACCTCGCGCGTCGGCGCCCACGCGATCACCTTGGCCAGCATCGCGTCATAGTATGGCGAGACGTTATCGCCGCTGCGATAGCCGGAGTCGATGCGCAAGCCGTCACCCTCTTGCGGCGTGCGCCAGGTCTTGATGCGTCCGACCGAGGGCATGAAATTCTTCTGCGGATTTTCCGCATAAACCCGCGCCTCGATGGCGTGACCGTTAAGTTTGATTTCGTTCTGGCTCAGCGGCAGCTTCTCGCCGAAAGCGACCCGGAGCTGCCATTCGACGAGATCGACACCGGTGATCAGTTCCGTGACGGGATGCTCGACCTGCAGGCGAGTGTTCATCTCGATGAAGAACACGTCCTTGCCATCGGAGACGAATTCGATGGTGCCGGCGCCGACGTAATTGACCGCCGCGGCCGCCTTCCGCGCGGCGGCGCAAACCGTCTCGCGCTGGGTCGCATTCAGCGTCGGCGACGGCGCTTCCTCGATCACCTTCTGGTGCCGCCGCTGCAGCGTGCATTCGCGCTCCCATAGCGAGAGCAGATTGCCATGGCTGTCGCCGATGATCTGCACCTCGATGTGGCGCGGGTTCTGGACGTATTTCTCGATCAGCATGCGGTCGTCGCCGAATGCCGCCTTGGCCTCGCGCTTGGCGCTGACGATCGCAGCCGACACCTCGGCCGCCGAATTCACCACGCGCATGCCGCGGCCGCCGCCGCCGGCGGAGGCCTTCACCAGCACGGGGAAACCGATGCGCTCGGCGGCGTTCGCCAGCGTCGCCTCGTCCTGGGCCTCGCCATGATAGCCCGGCACCAGCGGGACATCAGCCTTCTCCATCAGCGCCTTGGAGCCGGACTTCGAACCCATCGCATTCATCATCTCGGCGGTGGGGCCGACGAACACCAGCCCTGCCTCAAGGCAGGCCTGCGCGAATTCAGCGTTCTCGGACAAGAAGCCGTAGCCGGGATGAACAGCCTCGGCGCCGGTCTCGCGCGCCGCTTCGATCACGCGCTGGATGTTGAGATAGCTGTCGCGCGCCCGTGCCGGACCCAGCAGCACGGCCTCGTCGGCGAGCGCGACATGCAGAGCATCGCGGTCGGCTTCGGAATAGACCGCAACCGTGCGCAGGCCCATGGCCTTAGCGGTGCGGATCACGCGGGCTGCGATCTCGCCGCGGTTGGCGATCAGCAGGGTGCGAAAACGCCGGTACAGTTTTGAGCGGTCCATCGTCACATCCTGAACAGGCCGAATTTCGTCGGCTCGATCGGCGCATTGGCGGCGGCCGATAGCCCCAGGCCGAGCACAAGGCGCGTATCGGCGGGATCGATCACGCCGTCGTCCCAGAGCCGCGCGGTGGCGTAATAGGGATTGCCCTGGCTCTCATATTGCGCGCGGATGGGCGCCCGGAACTTCTCCTCTTCCTCCACCGACCAGGTGTCGCCCTTGGCCTCGATATTGTCGCGCCGGACCTGGCTCAGCACCATCGAGGCCTGCTCGCCGCCCATCACCGAGATGCGCGCATTCGGCCACAGCCAGAGGAAGCGCGGACTGTAGGCGCGCCCGCACATGCCGTAATTGCCGGCGCCATAGGAGCCACCGATCACGACGGTGAATTTCGGCACGCCGGCAGTCGCGACCGCAGTGACGAGCTTGGCGCCATCGCGCGCAATGCCGCCGGCCTCGTATTTCTTGCCGACCATGAATCCAGTGATGTTCTGCAGGAAGACCAGCGGGATGCCGCGCTGGCAGCACAGTTCGATGAAATGCGCGCCCTTGAGCGAGCTCTCGCTGAACAGGATGCCGTTATTGGCGATGATGCCGACCGGAAAGCCCCAGATATGGGCAAAGCCGCAGATCAGCGTCGTGCCATAGAGCCTCTTGAATTCGTCGAATTCGGAGCCGTCGACGATCCGCGCGATGATGTCGTGAACGTCGAACGGTTTGCGGCCGTCGGAGGACACCACGCCATAGATCTCCTCGGCCGGATAAAGCGGCTCCCGCGGCTCGCGCATATTGAGCGCGGCGCGCGCCGGCGGCTTCAACGTGGCGACGATACGCCGGGCAATGCCGATCGCGTGCGCATCGTTCTGCGCGTAATGGTCGGTGACGCCGGATTGCCGCGAATGCACGTCGGCGCCGCCGAGCTCCTCGGCGGTGACCACCTCGCCGGTGGCGGCCTTCACCAATGGCGGGCCGCCGAGGAAGATCGTGCCTTGATTGCGCACGATGATGCTCTCGTCCGACATTGCCGGCACATAGGCGCCGCCGGCGGTGCAGGAGCCCATGACGATCGCGACCTGCGGAATGCCCGCGGCCGACATCTGCGCCTGGTTGTAGAAGATGCGGCCGAAGTGGCGCTCGTCCGGGAATATCTCGTCCTGCATCGGCAGGAAGGCGCCGCCGGAATCGACCAGGTAGACGCAGGGCAGATTGTTCTGCCGCGCGATATCCTGGGCGCGCAGGTGCTTCTTCACCGTCATCGGATAATAGGTGCCGCCCTTGATGGTGGCATCATTGGCAACGATGATGCATTCGCGGCCCGCAATGCGCCCCACCCCGGTGATCACGCTCGCCGAATGCACGTCGCCGCCATAGAGGCCATTGGCCGCGAGCGGCGACAATTCCAGGAACGCGGTGCCGGGATCGACCAGGAGGTCGACACGGTCGCGCGCCAGCATCTTGCCGCGCGAGGTATGCCTGATACGGGACGCCTCGCCTCCCCCGCCCGCAACCTGGCTGAGCTTGTCGCGGAGCTCGGCCACCAGGCCGCGCATCACCTCGGCATTGCCGGAAAATTCCTGGGATTTGGGATCGATCGTGGAATGAAGCTGCATGTTGCGCTTTTCTGCCGCGTGTTTCGACAATCTTCAAACTAGAATATCGCGCTTTGTCGCGCGATAGGCTCCGCCGCCCAAGCCTGATGATCCCGTCTTGCGGAAATTGACCACCACCGCCGGGTTCGAGGCCATGAGTCCTCCCATCGTCTTGGGATTTTATAACGAACGATCATACGTTTTTTTATCGCCGTCTCAAGAGGCTCGATCTTGAGCAACCGCTTACGTTATACTACATTGTTTTCGCTTGGTTTTCCGACTATAAATATACGATCGTTCGCTTGTTTCCTGCACTTTTTCAACACCCCCTGCGAGGGTTCCGATGGCGCGCACGATCGGCTCACACGGCCCAACGACGCTGGAGGCGATCCGGAAAGCCGGAACGCGCCTGATCTTCGAGCATGGCTATGAGGCCATGAGCCTGCGTCAGCTCGCCGCCGAGGTCGGCATCCAGGCGGGATCGCTCTACAACCACATCAGCACCAAGCAGGAATTGCTGTTCGACCTGGTGCAGCACCATATCAACGAACTGCTGCGACAGCTCGATCTTGCGCTCGACGGCAAGACTGGGGCGGTGGAAAAACTCCGCGCCTTCGTCGCCTTCCACGTCAGCTATCACATGACGCGCAAGCGTGAGGTCTACATCGCCAATTCCGAGCTGCGCAGCCTGGAGCCGAAGAATTACGCGGCGGTGATCGCCTTGCGCGAGGCCTATGAGCGGCGCCTTGCCGACATCCTCGAAGAAGGCGTTGCGCAGGGCGTCTTCGACCTGGTGGACGTCCAGGTCGCGACCTTTGCGATCCTGGCGATGTTGACCGGGCCTTGCACCTGGTATCGTCCGGGCGGCCGGCTCTCGAAGGAAGCCATCATCGCCACCCATGAAAAGCTGGTGCTGTCGGGCATTGCGCCGCAGGCAGCCGCTCCCCCTGCCCGCCGCAAGGCCACCCGGCGCGTCGCCGCCGAATGACTCGCTCGTCAACGCACGAGGCATCCATGACAGAGCTCGACGAGATCGACCGGAAGATTTTGTCCGAGCTGCAGCGGGACGGCCGGCTGCGCTACAACGATTTGGCGCAACGGGTCGGCATCTCCGCGCCGGCCTGCCTGCGCCGCGTCCGCGCGCTGCGTAGCCGCGGCGTCATCAGGGACGTCCGCGCAAGCCTTGACGAGCGGACGCTCGGCTATGAGGTGGTGTCCTTTGTCTTGATTCAGTTGACCAGCCAGAACCAGGTTACGCTGGAGGCGTTCGAGGCATCGATCGCCCGCCTGCCGCTGGTGCAGCAGTGCTGGCGCATTTCGGGCGAAGCGGACTTCCTGCTCAAGTGCGTGGCAACCGGTGTGCAGGGCATGCACCAGCAGCTCCTGCAATTCTCGGCGATGGCTGAGGTGCGCACCATCAGGAGCTTTCCAGTGCTCGGCGTCTCCAAGGACGCACCGCTGCCGCTCCCCGACATTCCGACGGCGGCCGATCCGGCAGGGTCGCGCGACCGGTGACCGCGCCCTGGGCCGAGGCTGTCTGGGCTCCTTCCCCCTGAAAGGGGGAAGGCTGGGATGGGGGTCAGCCCCGGGCACCGGTGCCAATGGAGAGAGAATCCCCACCCGGTTTGCGCGTGTCACGCGCAAACCGACCTCCCCTTTTCAAGGGGAGGTGAAATGCAGCCAGAGCCCGCAGGACCCTGTTGCGGGCTTCAGTGCGTCCAGGGCTCGCCGCGCCGGAACGAGAAATTGTCGGCATAGGCGATCTGCCGGTGGAGGGATTCCTTCGGCTCGAGCACCTGGTAAGGGATGCCCTTGCGTTCGCAATAGGCGATCGCCTCTTCCTTGGTCTGGAAGCGCAGCGTGAGCTGCTGCTTCATGTCACCGGACGAGGTCCAGCCCATCAGGGGCTCGACCATCCGCGGCTGTTCCGGCTCGTAGTCGAGCTGCCATTCCCTGGTCTTGGCACGCCCCGATTGCATCGCGTTTTTGGCGGGCTTAAAAATGCGTGCTGTCGTCATGGATCGTCGAACCTTCGGGGATTGTGCGACATGGAGCGTGTGGAGGGAACGCCCGGGATAGTATAAAAACACCTTTCACGGATGTGATGGGTGATTCCTGAACCCGGATGTTACCTTTCCGTCTGGTATAGCCATTCTACCGCGCTGTGACAATCTGGCCGCGGATGGGCTCGAGTGCCTCGCGGCGCGGCCTTCTCGAAAGCATCACTTCGAAGCGGGACCCATGAAAATCAACGCCACCCTGCCCGAAAAGGGACGCGACCTCCGGCTCGACCTGTTTCGCGGGGTCGCGAACTGGGCGATCTATCTCGATCATATCCCCGACAATGTGGTGAATTGGATCACCACGCGGAACTACGGCTTCAGCGACGCCGCCGATCTCTTCGTCTTCATTTCCGGCTATACCGCCTCCTTCGTCTATGCCCGGATGATGCTGGAGCGCGGCTTCGTCGTCGGCGCGACCCGGCTGACCAAGCGCGTCTGGCAGCTCTACGTCGCCCATATCATCCTGTTCGTGATCTACATCGCCGCAATCAGCTACCTGGCGTTGCGCTTCGGCGATTCCAACCTCATCAACGAGTTCAACGTCGCCGGCCTCGTCGATAACGCGACCGAGACCCTGCGCCAGGGCCTGTTCCTCAAATTCAAGCCGGTCAACCTCGACGTGCTGCCGCTCTACATCGTGCTGATGGGCCTGTTCCCGCCGGTGCTCTGGTTCATGCTGCGGCAACCGAACCTGACCATGCTCGCCTCGATCGCGCTGTGGCTGGTATCGCGCCAGGTGGGATGGAACCTGCCGGCCTATCCGGCCGGCGTCTGGTATTTCAACCCGTTCTGCTGGCAGGTTCTGTTCGTGTTCGGCGCCTGGTGCGCGCTCGGCGGCGCGCGCAAGAATGCCGACATCATCAACTCGCCCTACACGCTCTGGTTCTGCATCGCCTATATGATCTTCGCGCTGATCATGACCATGGCCGGCCGCTTCCCGGATTTCGGCGCCATGTTCCCCGACTGGCTCTATTCGGCCTTCAACCCGAACGACAAGACCAACCTTGCGCCCTACCGCTTCATCCACTTCGCGGTCATCGTCATCCTCGTGATCCGCTTCATCCCGAAGGACTGGTCGGCGCTGGAGTGGAAGGTGTTCGATCCGCTGATCGTCTGCGGCCAGCAGTCGCTCGCGGTGTTCTGCGTCGGCGTGTTCCTGTCCTTTGTCGGGCATTTCGAGCTGTCGATGAGCTCGGGTTCGCTGCTCGCGCAGATCTTCGTCAGCGTCACCGGCATCGCGATCATGACGATCGTGGCCTACTACATCTCCTGGTCGAAACGGCAGGACAAGCCGCTGCCGAAAACGCCGCCGACGCCGGCGAAGGCAACGTAGCGCCATCCTCTCCCTCTCCCCGTTCTCCACGGGAAGAGGGTTGGGGTGAGGGGCCGCTTCCGCGAACACGGTAGCAGATGGATTCGCGGAGACTCCCCCTCACCCGGATTCAAGCTGCGCTTGAATTCCGACCTCTCGCCGCAAGCGGGGCGAGGTAGATCTCAGGCCGGCGGCGGGGCGGTCGAGGCGACGATGCTCGCGACATCGCCATAAGTCCTGACCAGCGGCGCGACGACCTTGTGCATCCGGCCCTTCGACACGATCGTGTCATGCAGGATCAGGTTGTCGACCCCGGTGGCGAGGAAGCAGTTCACGGCGTCCTCCGGCGTCTCGATGATCGGCTCACCCTTGACGTTGAAGGAGGTGTTGATCAGCACCGGCACCCCCGTCAGCGCCTCGAACTCCTTCAAGAGCCGGTAGAGCCTGGGATTGGTCGCCTCGCGCACGGTCTGCACGCGCGCCGTGCCGTCGACATGGACGATCGCCGGAATCTTGTCGCGCCACTCGGGACGGAC
The DNA here is from genome assembly GCF_029990105.1 of Bradyrhizobium sp. Arg237L. NCBI lineage: Bacteria > Pseudomonadati > Pseudomonadota > Alphaproteobacteria > Hyphomicrobiales > Nitrobacteraceae > Bradyrhizobium > Bradyrhizobium sp. Arg237L. The sequence continues at coordinate 9,374 of NZ_JAQMIL010000079.1, forward strand.
GGGCTTGGCGATCAGCATGAACGGCGAATCCTCCTCGCCTTCGAAGATCTCCGTCATCCGCTCGGCCAGCACGAGCGGCGCAAACGGGCGGAACGCCTGCCGGTGTTTGACGCGGCTGTTGAGGATGTCCTTCATGTCAGCCCGGCGCGGATCGGCGATCAGACTCCGGTTGCCGAGCGCACGCGGCCCGAACTCGGACGGCCCCTGGAACCAGCCTATCACGCGCTGGTCGGCCAGCAGCTTGGCGGTATCGCGGCAGATATCGTCGCTGCGCCTGATGTCCACCTGCACGCGCACCAAAAACTTCTGCAGCGCGGCCGCGACCTCCGCCTCGCTATAGGGCCTGCCGACGTAAGCGTGCTCCATTACGAAGTTGCGCCGCTGCTTCAGGATCTCGAGCCAGCCGTAATAGGCGCAGCCGATCGCGGTGCCGTCGTCGCCGGCCGCGGGCTGGATCCACACATTTTCAAAACCGGCTTCCCGCGCAATCCGTCCGTTGGCCACGCAATTCAGTGCGACGCCGCCGGCGATACAAAGGTTCTTCGCGCCCGTGGTCTCGCGCAGCCAGCGCGCGCGGGCGAGCAGCACGTTCTCGGTGTCGTCCTGCACGCGCCAGGCGATGTCCTCCCAGTGACGCATCGCCGGGTTCTTCTCCCAACTGCCGCTGTCGAGCAGATAGGGTTCGTGGAATTCGCTCGTCCAGGGCGGCACATACAACTTGCCGTCGTTCATATCGAGGAGATGCTTGACCTGCTCGCGGCGGCCATAGGGCGCAAGGCCCATCAGTTCGCCGCACTTGTTCCAGTCACCGAATACGTAGGACGAGACGCGGCTGTAGAGCGCGCCGAGGCCCGGCATGTTGTAGAACTCGTCGCTGAGCATGCCGCGCGAAGGCTCCATGAAGACCTTCTTCAGGCATTCCAGCTTTTCGCCCGCGAAGTGGTAGTAGCTTTCGGATTCGCGCGCCAGCGGCGACGCCGCATCAGCATTCGGATATGTCTCCATGACGTCGGACTGATAGTTGCCGACGCCGTCGACCACCATCACCGCGCCCTCATCGAACGGCGACACCGCAAATGCGCTGTAGGCATGCGCCAGATGGTGGGAGACCGATCGCACCTTGCCCGAGGTCGAACGAAACAGCGGATGTTTGGACGCCTCCTGCCGCTCGGGATACGGAAGAAAGCCGGCCATGTCCTGATAGATCAGACGCTCTTCCAGCTCCGGCACCGGCAGGATGTAGCAATTGCTGACGACCAGATCGACGTCATCGAGCGTGATGCCCTCGGCCTTGAGGCAATAGTCGATCGCCTCCTTGTGGAATCCGGATGCGTGCTTCTCGCGCGTGATCCGCTCCTTGGCGATCGCAAAGGCGATCGCTCCGTCGCGCAACAGGCAGGCGCTGACGTCATGATCGTAGGTGTTGAGGCCGAGGACATAGGTGTGCTGCTTGGGCATGGGGACTCGTCAGGCGGGAATCATCGCGTGGCTTAGAAGCGCGATCGTGTCGACATCAAGTTCTCTGCGGGATTTTGTCGAAATCTTTTTCGTCTTGGTTCGGTAGCGCACAAATCACTGGGTACGACGAAGATGAACAAGATGAACGATGGATGAACAGCAGGACAAACGATGCATTTCTGCAAGCGGGACCATAACTTGACCTTACCCGACCCGCCCAATAGAGTTTTTGCGAAGCGCAAGAACGTTCGACAAAATTTTGTCTTAGTGCATCTGAACTAGTGGCTGTCTCAAACGTCTAAGCAAGACAGTTCGGATTGTTTGGATGTATGGAAGTGACCGGGAGATTACTGAATGGTTAAACGCTACAATTTCCTGACGCGCTGCCTTGCCGCGGTGGCATTGCTGTTCGTCTATGTCGCCAGCACGTCGGCGATTCTGGTCGGTGCGACCACCTCGTCGGCGCAGGCGCAGTGGCGCGGGCGCGGCGGAGGTTATCGTGGCGGATATCGAGGCGGCGGATGGGGTTATCGCGGCGGCGGCTATCGCCGTGGCTGGTATCCCCGTGGTGGCTACGGCTACTATGGTGGTCCACGCTGCTGGTGGACCCCGCGCGGCGTTCGCGTCTGCAGGTAGTACGTTAGTCCGACGTTACTGCACTGGATCGAAGGAAAAAATCAGGTGCGTCGGAAACGGCGCACCTGATTTTCTTTTGGCGAGGAAGCTCTGGATTCTTGTTTTGACGCGTTTTCTTCACGCGAACCGGTATCCACTTCGCTCGAAAACGCTTGCGCGCGGCTCAGCTATCGAGGATCGCGACCGCCCGCGTCCAGCCGGCCGAAGCGCGCTCGATCTTTACCGGGAAGCACGACACCATGAAGCCGGTCGAGGGCAACAGTTCGAGATTGTGCAGCTTCTCGAGGTGGCAATAGCCGATGTGGCGGCCGGCCTTGTGCCCTTCCCAGATCAGGCTGGCGTCCCTGGTCTCGGCATACTTCTTCGCGGTGTAGACGAACGGCGCGTCCCAGCTCCAGCCGTCGGTGCCGGTCAGCCGCACGCCGCGCTCCAACAGATACATCGTCGCCTCATAGCCCATGCCGCAGCCCGAGACGACGTAATCCGGCCGACCGAATTTCGCGCCGGCGCTGGTATTGACGACGACGATCTCGAGCGGCTGCAGCGTATGGTCGATCCGCTTGAGCTCCTCCTCGACGTCTTTGGCGGTCGCGACATAGCCGTCCGGCAGATGCCGGAAGTCCAGCTTGACGGCGGGCTGGAAGCACCATTCCAGCGGCACCTCGTCGATGGTCCAGGCGCGCTCGCCGCGATTCATCGTGGGATGGAAGTGCCAGGGCGCATCCAGATGCGTGCCGTTATGGGTGGAGAGGTTGACCTGCTCGACTGCCCAGCCCTGCCCGTCCGGCAGCTCTTCCGCTCGTAACCCCCGGAAGAATTCCAGCATGCGCGGCAGGCCCTGCTGGTGATCGATATACTGGATGGTCGGGTGGTTGCCCGGCGGATCGGCCGGCACGTCGTTCTGCAGGGGAACGGAGATGTCGATCAGTTTGCGTGCCATGGGGGCTCCTCGGTTTCTAGTGAGCAGTGAGTAGGGTGGGCAAAGCGACTTCTTGCACCGTCATTCAATCAAACACCGGCGGAAGCGTGCCCACCATCAACACTCCGCTCGTGATGGTGGGCACGCTTCGCTTTGCCCACCCTACGGCATTTACCAATGGTTAGCTTTACCGAAGCCGCCACAGGAACGTCATCGACCAGCCTTCATTGACGTGCACAGGACTGCGGATGAAGAACGAGTTCGACAAGATCGACCAGACGCTGGACGAAATGCTGGTGAACCTGGGCGCCATCGTGCTCAAGCTCGCTGCAGTGTCGAAGACAGCTCCGGAGCGGCGGGCGCTGGCGCAGTCCGTCCATCAATACACCGTGTGCGCCGAGCGATCGAGCGATCCCCGAGTCCAGCGCCTGCGGGTGGAACTCGAGGCGACCCTCCAGCCTCCGCTGAAACTGGTCTCCAGCCGGTAGCGCCGGCCGCACCGTACCGTTTGGCCGCACGCCCCCTGGTCAAAAGCGCGGCATCGCAGTTTCGTCAAACGCCGCCGCTATAATCTCACATTTCCTGCGCCGGAACGGCGCTGATCCGCGCCCGTTGTCATCGGACAGATGGCGCAGCAAGCGCATGCTCGAATGGCGCCGGGATCGAGGATGGCTTGGATGCGGTTGACCTGGGTCAATACCCGCACCGCTCGGGAATGGACAGTGGCGCGTCCGGCAAAGCCGTCACGATTGGCAACGTCGCCAAGAAACAACGAGGCGTTCAATGCAAGATGTAAGCAGCACGTCCGCCGTTCTCGATAGCGCCGAACTCGATCTGCTTGATCGGTACTGGCGCGCCGCCAACTACCTCTCGGTCGGCCAGATTTATCTGCTCGACAATCCCCTGCTCCGCGAGCCGCTTCACAAGGAACATATCAAGCCGCGCCTGCTCGGCCATTGGGGCACGACGCCCGGTTTGAATTTCGTCTATGCCCATCTCAATCGCGTGATCAAACACCGCGATCTCGACGTCATCTATGTCTGCGGCCCCGGCCATGGCGGGCCCGGCATGGTCGCCAATACCTATCTCGAAGGCACCTACACCGAGATCTATCCCAACATCACGCGGGACGTTGACGGTCTGCGCAAGCTGTTTCGGCAGTTCTCCTTTCCAGGAGGCATCCCGAGCCACGCCGCACCGGAGACACCGGGCTCGATCCATGAAGGCGGCGAACTCGGCTATGCGCTCGCCCATGCCTATGGCGCGGCATTCGACAATCCCGATCTCCTGGTTGCCTGCGTCATCGGCGACGGCGAAGCCGAGACCGGCCCGCTCGCCGCCTCCTGGCATTCGAACAAGTTTCTCAACCCCGCGCGCGACGGTGCGGTGCTCCCGATCCTGCATCTGAACGGCTACAAGATCGCCAACCCGACCGTGCTCGGACGGATGAGCGACGACGAAATCCGCCACCTGTTTCTGGGCTTTGGCCATGAGCCGATGTTCGTCGAGGGCGACGATCCCACGACGATGCACCGGCAGATGGCAGCCACCCTGGATGCGGCAACGGATCGTATTCGCGCCATCCAGCAGGCCGCGCGAGGCGCATCGCCGTCGCCGGAGCAGCCGCGATGGCCGATGATCGTGCTGCGCAGCCCAAAGGGCTGGACCGGCCCCAAGGAAGTCGACGGCCTCAAGGTCGAGGGATTCTGGCGCGCGCACCAGGTGCCGGTTGCCGAAGTCCGCAGCAATCCAAGCCATCTCGCGATACTGGAGCAATGGCTGCGCGGCTATCAGCCGGAGACGTTGTTCGACCAGCACGGCACGCTCGTTCCGGAGTTGCAGAAACTGGCGCCGGCAGGTGCGCGTCGGATGGGCGCCAATCCGCATGCCAATGGCGGGCTGTTGAAGCGTGAGCTGGAGCTGCCCGACTATCGCGCCTTCGCCATCGAGGTCGCCACGCCCGGCGGCGTGATGAATGAAGCGACGCGCACGATGGGAAAATTCCTGCGCGACGTCATGAGGCGCAACGAGAGCACCCGCAACTTCCGCATTATGGGTCCGGACGAGACCGCCTCAAACCGGCTCGATGCCGTGTTCGAAGTGACCGATCGCGTCTGGATGGAAGAGATCGAGCCGTACGACGTCCATTTGTCCCGGGACGGCCGGGTGATGGAGGTCCTGAGCGAGCATCTCTGCCAGGGATGGCTCGAGGGTTATCTGCTCACTGGGCGACATGGATTGTTCTCCTGTTACGAGGCATTCATCCACATCGTCGACTCCATGTTCAACCAGCACGCCAAATGGCTGAAGGTCTCCCGCGGCCTGCCCTGGCGGCGCCCGATCGCCTCGCTGAACTACCTGCTCACCTCTCACGTCTGGCGGCAGGATCACAACGGCTTCAGCCACCAGGATCCGGGCTTCGTCGATCTCGTTGCCAACAAGAAGGCGGACGTCGTCCGCGTCTATTTCCCGCCGGATGCCAACTCGCTGCTCTGGATCACCGACCACTGCCTGCGCACCTACGACCGCATCAACGTCATCGTGGCCGGCAAGCAGCCCGCGCCGCAATGGCTGACAATCAAGGAGGCCGCGGTTCATTGCGAGGCCGGGATCGGCGCGTGGTCATGGGCCGGAACGGAAACACCCGGCAGCGACGTCGACGTGGTGATGGCCTGCGCCGGCGACGTGCCGACGCTGGAGACGCTCGCCGCCGTCGACATGCTCCGGAAGCAGATCCCCAAGCTCAAGATCAGGGTCGTCAACGTCGTCGACCTCATGGCCCTGCAACCGCGCGAACAGCATCCGCATGGACTGACCGACCGCGAGTTCGACACCTTGTTCACCCGCGACAAGCCGGTGATCTTCGCCTATCACGGCTATCCCTATCTGATTCACCGCCTCACCTATGCACGCACCAACCACGCCGGCATGCATGTGCGCGGCTTCAAGGAAGAGGGAACGACGACGACGCCGTTCGACATGGTCGTGCTCAACGAGCTCGACCGCTTCCATCTGGCGATCGAGGTCATCAACCGCGTCCCGGGACTTGCGGCGTCCGCGGCCGCCGTCAAGCAGCACTGCCTGGACCGGCTGATCGAGCACGGCAAATATGTCCGCGCGCACGGCGAGGACATGCCCGATATCCGCGACTGGTCCTGGCCATATGGCACGGCCGCGAACGCCGGCGATTAATGCCCGATCACAAGCGTTGAGGCTGAAGAAGATGCCGAACGCCCTCCTCGTCCTCAACGCAGGATCGTCCTCGATCAAGCTGGCGCTGTTTGCGAGCGGCGGCTCAGGCGATCCCGCGCTGCTGTGCAAGGGCATGCTCGACCATCATCAGCATCAGCCGCAGATGGTCGTGAAGGACCTGCAGGGCAACGTGCTGTTCGAGCGGCACGCCGCGGCGGAAGCGGACGACGAGAGCTTCTTCTCGGATCTGTTGCACTGGATCGACGAATTCCTCACGGGTGGAACTCTCGTCGCGGTCGGCCACCGCGTCGTCCATGGCGGCCTGAAGTTCTTCGAACCGGTGAAGGTGACGCCGGCCATTCTCCAGGTGCTGCGCGAGCTCACGCCGCTCGCGCCATTGCATCAGCCAGCCAGCCTCGCGCCGATCGAGGCGATGCAGAAGCTGCGGCCGGACCTGCCGCAGGTCGCCTGCTTCGATACCGCCTTCCACCATAGCCTCGCGCCGCCCATGAGCCGCTTTGCGCTGCCGCGGCATTTCGAACAGGAGGGCGTGCGCCGCTACGGCTTTCACGGGCTGTCCTACGAGTTCATCGCCCGCCGCTTGCGAGAGATCGCGCCGGATCTGGCTTTGGGACGGATCGTGACGGCCCATCTCGGCAGCGGCGCCAGCCTGTGCGCGATGCGCAACGGGCGCAGCATCGACACGACGATGAGCTTCACCACGCTGGACGGGCTGATGATGGGCACGCGCTGCGGCGCGATCGATCCTGGCCTGCCGCTCTACCTGCAACAGCAGCGCGGGCTTTCGGCCGACGAGATCGAGCACGTGCTGTATTACGAATCCGGATTGCTCGGCGTGTCCGGGATCAGCGCCGACGTGCGCGTGCTCACCAACAGCAACGATCCCCGTGCCGCCGAGGCACTCGAACTGTTCGCCTTCCGCGCCGGCGCGGCGATCGCCGCGATGGTCCACAGCCTGGGCGGCCTGGACGCGATCGTCTTCACCGCCGGGATCGGCGAGAACAGCCCCGAGGTGCGGAAGCAGATCTGCACCGGCCTTGGCTGGCTCGGCGTGGAGATCGATGACCCCGCCAACAGCGCCAATGAACTCTGGATCGGCGCAAAGACAGCGCGTGTCGCAACCCTGGTGGTCCCCACCGATGAGGAAGCGGCCATCGCCGCCCACAGCCAGGCCTTGATTACAAATCGTTGAGAATAATGAACGGGATCGCCGTCACTCGCGCAGCCGCGATCCGGCAGCAAGCTTCGCGCCAAAGGATTTGATGGGCGGGACCGCATTGCGCGAGACCGCAATGCCTACATCCTGTTTGTGCTGGCGCCGGCCGAACGTCTGGCCCAGCCGTCTCGCGAAGACAGGAGTCTCGCCATGAAGAAACTATCCCTCCTCTGCCTCGCCCTCGCCGTCGGCCTTTCGACCACCGCAGCATTCGCACGCGGCGGCGGAGGCGGCATGGGGCACGGTATGGGAGCCATGGGAATGCACGGAGGCATGCCCATGAGCAGCGGCCTACCCACGAGCGGCGGCCTGCCGGTGACCGGCGGCGCTTTTGGAACCAACCCCGCCACACCAGGCACCAACTCGCTCGGAACCGCGCTTTCGTCCTCAGGCATTGCCAACGGTCCCCAGAAGGGGCCGCTGCTTGGCACCGATCCCTCGCTCGATCCCGAAGAGGCCAAGGTCGAGAAGATGATCGGATCGATCTGCCGCGGATGCTGAAGCGCCACGGAACGCTGCGATCGTCCTGAACCAGACGGCCGGCTCCGGCTTCGGCCGCCGCACGGACGTTAAGGTTGATCGGTTAGGTTAAGATCAGGCTTGTCTTGAGCACGGTGGCCGCGATGGTAAAGCGAGCTCACCGTACCAGATCTCCGGCCTATGACCCAACCGGGCTAAATAGAGCTTTCTTTCCAAAAGCCAGGATCGCAGGTGACATCATGTGGAACGGCCGCAAGAACGCAATCATCGGGCTCAGCGCGCTGTTCGCATTCATCCTGCTCGAATTGTGCGCGGCAATCGCTGCGATCGGTGCAGTGCTCGAATTGGCCATCGGCATCGACGTGCCAATTCTGCCGTTCCTCACATCGAACGACTAAGGTACCTGCGCGCTCGCCTGAAGGGAGTGCGCTGCACCCTCGGAGCTTCGCCGCCACCAGCATGCGGGCGCAAGCGCCCATCCGAAAAATTCCAACGGCCTTACGGTGGCGATATCATCGGGACCGATGATTTGACGTGCGATTTGGCAACCACAACCGTTGCTCGCAAACCCAGGCGCCACCTACTATGCTCCGACGCTGCAAGCCCCGCCGCGATTCCTAAATTCTTTTCTTTGGAGCCATGAATGTTCAGAACGTCCTTGATAATTCTGTCAGCCCTCGCCTCAATGATTGCTTCTGCGGCCGCCCAGCCTGCCTCCCTCACCTGCAGCGGCTCCCTGTTCGATCCAACTGGATCCGCGCCCTCGGCAAAAACCGCGACGCTTGCCCTCGGTCCGCCGGTTTCGATCGATACCGGGAATGGCCCGCAGCGCGCTTCGGTCGTCAGCAACAACAGGATTCAACTCAGATTCAGAACCAAGGACTTCACGGGTGAGTATTTCCACTACACCAGTGATCTTTTCCTGATCTACCGATCAGGACATCTCGCGCGGTTGATGTGTCAGCGTTGAGCAAGGAGCGTGGCCCCGGGTGTCATTGAAAGGACCTCATGCCCAGGATCGATTTCGCCGCCGTGCCGAAACGCAAGGGCTCCGGCTACCCGCCGCCATTCGACGCCCCCTGTGCCGAACGCGTGCGGCAGCGGTTGGGCAACGCCGGCGGCCTCACCGACTTCGGGGTCAATCTCATGCACCTGCCGCCGGGCAACTGGTCGAGCCAGCGCCACTGGCATTCGGCCGAAGACGAATTCGTCTATGTGCTCGAAGGCGAACTGACGCTGATTGAAGATGGCGGCGAGACGGTGCTGCGCGCAGGCGATTGCGCGGCGTTTCCGAAAGGCTCCGGCAACCGCCATCACCTCGTCAACAAATCCGACGCGATGGCGGTTTATCTCGAAGTCGGCTCGCGCTCACCAGCCGACGTCACCATCTGCTCGGACGTCGACATGATGAGCTCCAACGCCGACGGCCGGTTCGTGCACAGGGATGGCACGCCCTATCCCGAGCGGTAGAGTGCAATTGGGGTGGCCCCACCCCATAGCAATTTCAGAGTTTCGCTAGTCTCGTGCAGGGATCAGGCTTTGATCATCACACGGGAAAGACCAATGGCTCGCCCCAAATCCGCCGCTCACTTTCTTGAATGAAGCTATTGAGTTACCGAAGCCTCTCACAATTTGGAGACGTAGCGGACCGGCAAAATTGAATCCACCGGCTACATCCGAAAATTCGCCGTCAATTATGTCGCCACGTAGCGTGCCTCGAAAAACGTTGGCAAAATTCCGCTCTTTACTCTGTCCAAACCACCAAACAGTATTTCCGCGTTGCGCGACAAAGTAGGTACCTGTGTCGTTCCCCTTCCAGGTTCCCTTCATAGTCCTCGGCCCTGTGCACGATGCATGTGCGTTTACTGAGACCGACAACGTCAGGATAAATCCAACAATAGCAATGCTGATATCCGAGCGCATTTTTTTGCTTCCTACCTATTGACGCAGCAGTCGTTCGTATTCGACGTCGTAAGAGTAAGCCGCCTCCTCCGCGTGGATCGTCACCGATTCCGTACGCACTACAGAACGAACGAAGTTGTTTCATAGGTTGGGCAGTGGCGCATCGGACGTTCGTCCGACGTACAGACGCTTGCGACTGTGCAGCGCATCCACGAGGCAACCGCCTCCTCCCATAGCCCTGTACGAAGACATGGAGCGCGCTCGCCAGATCGCGTGTCATGGAAGCCCCTCGACCAGCTCTCTCTCCTGCTGACGCCGAGATTGTCGCCAAGGCAATCGTCGAGGGCATTCCGCGTGGGCGCAGGCACGGATGGGAGATGGGGCAGCAAATGCCCCCGAAGCATAAGCTTCTCAGCGGTGACCGATATACCCCCGACAGCCGACAGCGACCGGGACGCGACAGGCCTCTCAAATACCTGATTTCACTAATCTTTTGGTCGGGGCAGCTGGATTCGAACCAACGACCTGCAGTACCCAAAACTGCCGCGCTACCAGGCTGCGCTATACCCCGAGCAATCCGCAGGCGATGTCGATACACGGTTAGAGGGGCGCCAGCAAGGCGCTCGCGGGGGCGCCGGATGATGATCCGATCAGGCTGGCCGGATCATCATCCGCTCCTTAGTGGAGCATGATCTTTTCGGAAAACCGGTGCCCACTTTTCCGGATCATGCTCTATTTGCCGTTGAACAGCGGGTGCGCCACCCGGTCGCCGGGCTGGATGCCGTATTTCTGTGCCGTGCCCGCGACCACCTCCAGCACGCCCTTGGCAAGTCCGCCGGAGGAGATGATCTTGGTCGACATCGGCTCGGTATTCTCCGCGATCCGCAGGATGCGGCCGTCGGCGCGGATGAAGATCATGTCCAGCGAGACATAGGTGTTCTTCATCCACATCGACACCTGCTGCTCCGGCGAGAAGTCGAACAGCATGCCTTTGCCGTCGGGCAGTTCCTTCCGGTACATCAGCCCCGTCGTCTTCTCCTCCTCTGTCGTCGCGAGCTCGACGGAGAAGACGTGCACTCCGTTCTTGGTGACGATCTCGAGCGGCTGGACCGTCGCGGCCCTTGCGGCCGGGCCGGCGATCACTCCGAGCAGAAGGACGAACGACGCAAACAGGCCAACGAGCAGGCGATGCCCGGCGACACGATCGAAAATCATGGCAACAGCACTCACGGCAAGATCAAACCGCGGGGAACCTAACCCGGCGACGGCGGCAATGACCAGAGGGCAAAGACCCGCCACGCGCCACCCGGCTCACGTTTGCGTTAGAGATCGAATAGGAGATCAGTGCGACGACAGCGCCGACGGGCCGGTCTCCGGGTGAATCTCCGCGGCCATCATGCCCTTGGAGCCGGGCCCGAACCGCACCAGCACATATTGGCCGGGGCGCAGTTCGGTCATGCCGAAGCGGCGCAGCGTTTCCATGTGCACGAAGATGTCGGGCGTCCCTTCACCGCAGGTCAGGAAGCCGAAGCCGCGCAGCCGGTTGAACCACTTGACCTGCGCCCGCTCCAACCCGCTGGTCGGGGTGACCGTGACATGGGTCCTGGGCGGCAGCATCTGCGCCGGATGGATCGCCGTCGTTTCATCCATCGAGAGGATGCGGAACGCCTGATAGCCCTTCGCGCGCTGCACGCATTCAACCACTACGCGAGCGCCCTCGTAGGCCGTCTGGTAGCCGTCGCGCCTGAGCACGGTGACGTGCAGAAGCACGTCTGGCGAGCCATTGTCGGGGACGACGAAGCCGTAGCCTTTCGAGGCATCGAACCATTTGATGACGCCGGAAATCTCGACGAGGTTGGCGGCGGCATCGCCCAGGCCGGAGAATGCATCCGCGGCTGGATCGCGCGGTGCTCTCTCCGAGTATTCACCCGGCGCAAGCCTACCCTGCCCGGCGCCACCCGATGGCGGAGCGCCGAGCTTCTTGGACTCAAATCCGTCCGACCCCATGACCCCGGACCCCGCACATCATCTGCAACCCGTCTCTCTGCGACGGTACCTACCGGTGCGTTGTTGCACGACCGCTCATGAACAACGCACGCGAATCTCGAATCAAAAGATAACACTCCCGCTTGCGTCGCATAGACAAAAAACGAATCCAGCGGGAACTATGAACAGGCTTGCACAATCGCGAATCAATTGAGCATCAATTGCCTACAAACGGCCCAAGGGTCTCGCCGATGTCGTGGCGGATCACGAGATCCGCAATATCGTCCTGCTCGGTCGGCTCGTTGTTGATGATCACAAGCTTGGCACCACAGTTCTTGGCCATCATCGGAAATCCCGCCGCGGGCCACACCACCAGCGAAGATCCGATCGCAAGAAACAGATCGCAGTGCTGCGCAAGTTCCGTCGCCCGTCGCATCGCATCCTCCGGCATCGCCTGGCCGAACGAGATGGTTGCGGTCTTGATGGGATCGCCGCAGTCGGTGCAATCGGGCGCACTGCCGTTCTCGTCAAAGCGCTGCTTGACCCACATCAATTCGTACGCCCTGCCGCAACCGATGCAGCGCGCATAGGTTGTGTTGCCATGCAACTCGACCACATGATCCGATTTGAAGCCGCTCATCTGATGCAGATTGTCGATGTTCTGGGTAACGATCGACGGAATCTTCCCCGCGCGATAGAGCGAGGCGAGCGCGCGATGCCCGCGCCCGGGCTTCGCCGCCGCAAAGGTCGGCTCCATCGCAAAGCGCCGACGCCACGCTTCATCGCGCGCGTCGGCACTTGCAACGAATTCGTCGAAGGGAATTGGCCGGTTGCGCGTCCACAGCCCGCCGGGCGAGCGGAAGTCGGGAATCCCGCTCTCGGTTGAAATGCCGGCACCGGTGAAGGGAACGATGGTGGAGGCCTCGGCGATGAAATTGCCGAGGGCCTCGACGCCACTGCGCAGATCTTTTGCAATCACGTGAGAAACCCGAGTTGACCGCGCGCACTATAGCACGGCCAACTGGAGCGAGGGATCGCACCTGTCATGCGGCTCTCACGCCGCCGTGTTTGTCACGCCGCTTTGGCGACCAGCTCCTTCGCCTCATTCGGCTCCTTCACCTCGTCGCTCTTTTTCGCCTTCGCGACCGGCGCGGCATCGGCCTTCTTCACAGGCTTGCCGTATTGCGCAAGCTTCTCCAATTCCGCTTCGAGTTCGGCGCGGCGCGCCGCGACCTTTTCAAACAGCTTGTCGGTCGCGTGCTCGCGCAAGCTTGCGAGTTCTTCGATGCTCAGTGAATCCAGATCGATCTTTGCCATGAATTGGCCTCCCCAGTTTCCCTTTTTGGCTAGCGGGGCCGCGGAGAAGCGACAAGCAGCGTACGCGCCTTATCCACCGCCTTCGCTGCTCATCATCTCACCACAATCCTGCACCGGCTCCTCCCCATTGGCGCCCCATTGGGGAGGCGAATTCGGCCGGATGACATTACGATTACAGGGATGGGCCATGATCGAAGCCATGACCGAAGACGCCATGACCGAGAAGGAAGAGCGGCTCGCACGTGAACGCGAAGAGATCGCCGCTCGCATCGCCAACTTCAAGGCGACCCAGCAAAAGTTCGAACGCGAGCGTCAGGAGTATTACGCCAACACGCTCGGCAGCGCTTGGCACGGCTACCAGCGGGAGCCAGTTGAGACCGATTAGGTATTCGCACCATCGGCCGAGTCAAAAAGCCCGGGGCGCGTCGCCCCGGGCTTTCTGTTACCAATAAGAGCCCCAGTAGGCGCGCCGATAATAGGGGCCGCCCCCGTAGGCGTAAGGATCACCGCCGTAGTAGCGTCGATACCCGTAGCCGCCATAATAGGCCGGGTAGCCGCCGTAGTAGCCCGGGCCGTAAGCGTAGCCCGGGTAGCCGCCGTAATAGCCGCCGTAGCCGTAGCCCGGACCGTAGTAGTAGGGACTCGACGCTGCAGCGGCGCCCGCAATCAGCGCGCCCGCGGCCAACCCGAATGCCAGGCCCGGACCCGCGCCCCGCCAGCCCCAACCGCCGCCGCGCCAGTACGCCTCCGCCGGCGTGCTCATCGCGGTCGCGCCGACAGTGGCGACCATAGCCAAAACTGCGAGTGTCTTTTTCATCCTCGCCTCCTCACGGATTCATCCGCGGCTCCAACGCAGAAATTCCCGATTGGTTGCATCGGGAACCCGCAGGCATGTTGCCACAAAGGGCCGCCTTTGCAGCGCTTGGACGGGGCCCCTCTCCCTTCGAGCTATGCAACCCGGCCGGGCCACCCATGGATTGGGCGCAGGAACAAACCACGACCTCCGCGCGTATGAAGGGGTATGGCCATGCCGGTCTGGCTGGAAATTCTGATCAACATCATCGGCTATGGCGGGTTCATCGCCATCGCGATGTATCATCGCTCCTCCAGCGAGAAAATGCCGGGACAGGATCCGCGCTAGGATTCTTGTTTTGACGCGTTTCGTCGCGCGAACCGGTGCCTACCCTCGGATCAAGTCTGAGGGTATGCTTTGCTCGAAAACGCTCTAATTCGCCTTGTGCGGTTCGCCCGCGGTGCGCACCAGGCGGTCGGCCTTCACCAGCACGCGTCCATTGTCCACCTGCGGCCGCAGCGAAAAGCTGATGGCGACGAAGGCAAGACAAAACAATAGCCCCACCACCATCACGCGCCGGTGAGTTCGCCTGTCTGCATTGTGAAACGAAGGGATCATCATGGCTCGGGTTCCGCAACTGATCCCTATGCGCAACCTCCGGTGATCGCAACGCGATCCTGCCCTTAACCTAACTGAATAGCGTTATCGGCTGCCTCGAAAGGGATCGTTAGGAGACGGCGCCGCGCAGGCACCATCTGTATACCTCTCGTCCCCAGGTTATCCGCAGCAAATCCACAGGCCGCCGGATCGGCCTTTACCAAGCGATTTCGTGATCTTGCTGCGCAGCGATCCACATCCGCCCCCACCCTGCTCGCGATCGGAGCTCCCGGACGTTCGGACAACCGAATTCATCCGCATTAACCGCACCTCTTTAGAAAGCGTAAATGCGGACATGAGAATTTTGGGCAGGAGGTTGCCGTCATGGTCATCTACCCCGTCCCCGCCGCGGTGACGCAGGCGAAGGTTCAACTCGTCATCGACGAGACTGCCAAAGCGCCGCCGCACCAGATCAATGCCGACGTGCAGAACGTCATCGACGCCCAGGCCCAGGCCGAACGCGAGGCGCTGCTGGACCGCAAGGCGTGACACCGAGCGCCGCCGCGTTCTCCTGGCGTGAATGCCGAATGGCGCGCTCGCGCTCAGTCGTTGGATTTCGGCCCGCCATGATAGCGGTGGGCGTCGGCATCGCTCATTTGCGGTGCCACCTGCTGATCGAACGCGTTGAACGCATCGTACGCCCGCTGATCGACCGCCGTTTCCTGCCGCGCGATTGAGGCGCCTGAACGCGCGAACGCCTGTCCGGAAGCTGCGGCCAGTGCCACGACCGCCGTGGCCAGAATGATGCTTCTCATGAATTTACTCCTCGCTGAATGCGTCGCCTCGATCCCGACATGCGCTCGGCGGCATAGGAATGCGATGCAGGCTCAAACGCTTGTGTAAAAAGGTGAGATCAGAACATCAGGCCATTGCGGCATGCCGCGCGCGGCCTTGACCACCCGTGACAGCGCTTCGCGGGAACGCTTTTGATCGTCACGAATTGAATGAGCATCAGGAAGTGCCGGTAGGAACACTCCCCCTGCCGCCTACCGGCTAAGAAGCCCCGCGATGCCCCCGTCGCGGGGTTTTCTTTTGAACCTATTTGCACGCCGACAGACATAGTGGAACTGGGGATTTCAGGGCCCAGTATTTCGCGGCAGCGTCGCCTGGAGAACATACTCCTCTAGGCGGCGCTGTTGCTTTTTGAAAATTCAACCTTAAGTTAACGATTGAAGCTGGCGGCTCGCGCCCTGAATCCCCAGACCGTCAGCCCGAAAGCCCCGTGCCCCCACGCGCGGGGTTTTCTTTTTCTGACCAGCCACGCGACAAACGCGATGCGTTTGCGCGGAGGTAATTCACCGGCGCCGCTCACGACAGCGTGGCAACGATCGTCTGCACTTGGTCAGACGCTGACGCGACGAGGCCATCGAAGGACGTTTGGCCGTGGGCTGCCGCCTTCAGAATACGTTCGGCCACCGCCGCCTTGACGCCGAACACGGATTGATCGGCGGGAATTTTCGACATGACCGCCTCCAACGCGGCCCGCATGGTCTCGATGAGTTCAGGACTGTATGGCATCGCGTCCTCCCGCGCGGCAACATAATCGGAGCGCTGTTGCCTGCCACTCACAAGCCCGAGACTCACGACCATGTGTCGTTGCGAGGTTTTGATGACGTCGGCCGAGGTCGTGAGAGGGCTGCCCCCTCATACAATTTGCTGCTATTTTCTGCCCCGTCGTGCCGGAACGGGCGGAAATTCTCACAAGTCTGAGAGGGACAAGAAAATGCGTTATCTCCACACCATGCTGCGCGTGCGCAATCTCGACACCGCGATGAAATTCTACCAGGACGCGCTGGGGCTGAAGGAAGTGCGCCGGATCGACAACGAGAAGGGTCGCTTCACGCTGGTGTTCCTGTGCGCGCCCGAGGATGTCGACCAGTTGAAGAAGCTACCGAGCACGCGCGGCGCGCCGCTGGTCGAGCTCACCTACAACTGGGACGAGGAGAAATACGGCGAGGACCGCCATTTCGGCCATCTCGCCTATGAGGTCGACGACATCTACGCGACCTGCGATCGGCTGATGAAGCTCGGCATCACCATCAACCGCCCGCCGCGCGACGGCAACATGGCGTTCGTGCGCTCGCCGGATCTGCACTCGATCGAGCTGTTGCAGAAGGGCGATCCGAAGCCGCCGGCCGAGCCGTGGCTGTCGATGCCGAACACCGGCCACTGGTAGGCCTCGCACAGCGCGCACAGCATGAGCGCCGCGATCCATAACGGAACGAGCCGATGGATCGCGCGTTTCCTCACCGATACGAAATGGAGGAGGAAACGATGGCAAGAGGACTCTTGCTGTGGCTGCTTGGCGTGCCAATCCCGGTGATCATCCTGTTGTGGCTGTTCTTCGGACATTAGAGCTTGACGCGTTTTCTTTACGCGAACCGGTATCCACTTCGCTCGAAAACGCTCTGATCACACGCAACCTACGCAGCCCGTGACAACAAAATCAGGTGCCGCTCAGCGGGCCTGATTTTTGTTTGAAGCGGGATGATCGGGATCGCGGTTTCTGCTATTCCGCCGTCAACGCAAGCAGCAAGGGATGGGAGAGAGACGCGTGGCGGAAAAATATCAACTCACGGTTTGGGGCCGGGCCAACTCGGTCAACGTGAAGAAAGTGCTGTGGTGCCTCAGCGAGCTCGAGCTGCCCTATCACCGCATCGATGCTGGCATGCAGTTCGGCAGGAACGACCAGCCCGACTATCTCGCAATGAACCCCAACGGCCGCGTGCCGACGCTGGTCGACGGCAGCTACACGCTGTGGGAATCCAATTCGATCATGCGCTATCTCTGCCTCGCCTATGGTGAGGGCTCACCGATCTATCCGGCCGCGCCACGCCAGCGCGCCGGCGTCGACCGCTGGCTGGACTGGACGCTGTCGACGCTGCAGCCGGTCGACCGTCCGGTGTTCTGGGCGCTGGTGCGCACGCCGCCGGAGAAGCGCGACATGGCCGCAATCCAGAAGGACGCCGATGCCGAAGCTGAGGTGTGGCGGATCGCCGATGCGCAGTTGGCGAGTCGGCGCTTCATCGAAGGCGACGGGTTCACCATCGCCGACATCGCGATCGGCGCCTTTGCGCGGCGCTGGTTCGGCGTCGAGGGCATCACCAAGCCGAGCCTGTCCAATCTCGAGCGCTGGTTTGCCGAGATTTCCACGCGCCCGGGCTTCGTCCAATTCCTGGCGCCGCCGATGTCGTGAAGCTATAGAGCGTTTTCGAGCGAAGCATGCCCTCGGACTTGATCCGAGGGTGGGCACCGGTTCGCGTGAAGAAAACGCGTCAAACAAAGAATCTAGAGCTTCGTTTTCGATTCAATCAGAACCGAAGTTCTAACGTCCGCCGATCGAGACGCCGCCGCCAATGTCGATGGCGCCGCCGATCTTGATGCAGGTGTCGGAGCCTTCGATCTTGACGAAGCCCGCACCGTACTCTGCGCACGCATTGGGCCGCGCGACTCTCTTCAGCGGGAGCGACTTTGCTGAAGCCGTTGCTTTGCCGGATTTGGTTCGATGAGGCTGCTCCGCGCGCGCGATTGCCGGCAGCAGCGCGAGGATGAGGACCAGCGTCTTTCGCATCCGGCCTTCTATCGCGCGAAGGCGGGAACTGCTAGCTAGCTCACGAACTTGACGCCCAGGGTCCTGCCGCGACGCCACACCACCTCGCAAGGCCGTCCAGTGCGCGTGTCGCGCGACAACGCCAGACGCAATTTTCCAGGCAGCGTGTTGGGATCGTCGATCGTGATTTTGGCGCCGGTGGACGACATGTCCTGCACCACGCAGGGCCGCGCGGCGAATCCGCCCTCCAGCGTGATCCAGCCGGGCTGATGCATCGATTTGCGCGCGTCGCGCTTCTTGCTGCTGAACGCCATGCGGGACGCCTACGGCATCAGGCTTTACAAAGCGTTGCGAGACCCCCGCGGTTTTTCGGGTATCGGGCCCCGCGCGAAGCCGTCGGGGGATCGCTGCAAAAAGCGCCATCCTGCGGCTTGCCCCCCCACCCAATCACCACTATACGTTCGCTCCGTCGCCGCCAGTAACCGTCGGCGGCCGATCTGGCATATCCCGCGGCTAACGCATTGATTTGCCGATTGTTTTGCTCCCTTCGTCTATCGGTCAGGACGCCACCCTTTCACGGTGGAGAGAGCGGTTCGATTCCGCTAGGGAGCGCCATAGCGCTCCGACGCAAAAAATAGCGCCGCTAAATCAATCGCTTAGAAGATACCCAGAAAATGTGTTGGACAGTTTGTTGGACAGTCTAATGGGGCTTTGTTCTTCAGCTGTTCACCGGCCTAGTGTGGGCTCAATGACTGCCGCCGGCTTCATTTGCCAGCCGCTTTCCGGGAGCCAGCGCCGGCACAATGCGCAAGAGCGGCGCACCGGTCCTTAGTCGTTTCCGAGCGACGCACCGCAAGCCCTAGCAGCTTGCCGCGGTGTCCCACACGACGCGTTTTCAGGTCATGGGCACCAAGTCACGCGAGAGTATCTTTGGCGCGTCCGTAGGCGCCGCTGCCGAGCAGGCGGCTGAAGCTCGGAAGGCCGCCGATCGGCTCGCCTGCCAAGCCTGGAACAAGCGCATGCTAGCGTTTCAGGGACCGGCGCAGCCCTCGCCCGCGCTCGGCGACGCGCTCAATGCCGGCTACACCTATCTTGAGGTGAAGTGCCTCGGCTGCGAAACGCACTAGACTAGACGGTCGCGCTCGACATCGTGCGCCGGCCGAAGTCGACGCCGATCCACGAGCTCGAGCGCTATATGCGCTGCAAGCTGTGCTCGGAGCAGCGCGGCTGTTCCTATAAGCGCAGCCACCTCGTCGCCCTGCGGCCCACGAAGATTTCCGCGCAAGATCCGCCATCGACGTGGTGGCCGGGCGAACGCTAAGGACCCCTGATGTGCAATCTCTATTCGATCTCGACCAACCAGGAAGCGATCCGTGCGCTGTTCCGCGTCGTCAACCGCTATGTCGGCAACCTGCCGCCGATGCCCGGTGTGTTTCCTGACTATCCGGCGCCAGTGGTGCGCAACGCTGCGGAGGGCCGCGAAATGGTGCTGATGCGCTGGGGCATGCCGCCACCGCCGCGCAACGGTGGCCCGCCTGTGACGAATATCCGCAACACCAGTTCGCCGCACTGGCGCGGCTGGCTGAAGCCGGAGAACCGTTGCCTGGTCCCCTTCAACAGCTTCGCTGAATACGCGCCGGAGCCGAACGCCGCGACGAATAAGAAGGACGTGGTCTGGTTCGCGCTGAACGAAGACAGACCACTCACGGCCTTTGCCGGCATCTGGACCGAGTTCAAGGGCGACCGCGGCACCAAGTCGAAGCCGGTCCCCGGCCCTCACCTTGTCTACGGTTTCCTGACCACCGAGCCGAACGTTGTCGTCGCGCCGATCCATCCGAAGGCAATGCCGGTCATCTTGACGACGGACGAGGAGCGCGACGTTTGGCTGCGCGCGCCCTGGGACGAAGCGAAGGCGCTGCAACGGCCACTGTCCGACGATGCCTTGAAGATCGTCATGCGCGGCCCCGACAAGGAAGATAAGTTAGCCGCATGAAATACGCCGAAAGCCGCCCCTACGCCGACACGGAAAAGGCCGCCCGCCGCATCATGGAGCTGGCGCACGCCGTGGAGCCCGTCCAGGACGGGCGCATCTACGTCGAAAAAATCAACTACCCGTTCATCTTCCAAGACAACGGCTCGCCGGCCGAGGCGCTGGACGAGAACTGGCGATCGAGCGCGGCTGGCTTTGGATGCACGAGAGCGGCACCTAGGTGAAGATCACGCCGGAAAGCGCCGAGCTGTTTGCTTGACTAGCATCAATTCATCAATTCGCTGATGTGGCTGGCCGGTGACATGGCCACCGACGTGCTTCACCGCGCATTAGAGGAATGAAGCAGTCGCTAGAGCGTACTTCTGGGATGGGCGAAGATTCCGCAAGCGGGGTGATAAATCTCGTAACACCGGAAAATTTCGTGGGAGACCATCCATGGCTGACGAACCGCTCACGGTAGACCCAGGCAATATTCCAGAAGCGCTTTGCATAGGAAAAATCAATCTGGCGTCGGGGCCTGGGCCGCTCATGACACTCACATTTACAAACGTTCGCCCAAAGGCGGGTCCGCTATTCGATTCGGATCGGATTGAGCATGAAAACGTCGTTCGTGCTCGCATTGTGATGACGTTGGACAATTTGATTGCATTGCGCGATCTATTGAACAGTTCGATACGGCAAACGCCAGCTCCTTGCGCCAGCAGCAGGGCCGCCAAGGTCCATTAGCGGCG
Source organism: Bradyrhizobium sp. Arg237L (assembly GCF_029990105.1). Classification (NCBI taxonomy): domain Bacteria; kingdom Pseudomonadati; phylum Pseudomonadota; class Alphaproteobacteria; order Hyphomicrobiales; family Nitrobacteraceae; genus Bradyrhizobium; species Bradyrhizobium sp. Arg237L. Next base: position 30,222 of record NZ_JAQMIL010000079.1, read on the forward strand.
CGCTCGGTATGCTGCCTTGCGAAGCGGCGACGATTTCAGCGTCGGCAACGAATTTTCGAAGCGAAAGCAAATCCGACATCTTTTGTGCCAGCACATCGGTATCTGACGCGAGTTGCTCGCAAAGCTCTTTGGCACTGCGTGTTGAAGCGCGCATACCAGCCGCCCTCCTTCTTTGGAAAGGAAGTAACCTGATATGACCGTGAAAGTTCGGTAATTAATTTTTTAATATATCATTTAATTTCACATTAAATGTCGATCGGCAATAGAGGAGAAGGCAATGAAGGTCGGTTTTGGCATAGCCGCCGCGATTTTGGCCCTCGCTCTGACGACAATCACCCCGCCTGCGCAAGCCTGCAATGACAGGGGAAATTGCGAGAACGCGCCCGGTCAGAACAAAAACGTCAGCGGAGCCCCCGGGCCGATCGCTGGTGCAGGTCTTCCGATCCTTGCCATTGGCTACCCATTGGCTACGGCGTCTACTGGCTGATCAGGCGCCGCAGGAAGCAGAGCTGACATTTTCCCTTGATGCCAGGGCATGCTCAAATAGGAGGGAACGCCGGTCTCTCCGCACGCAAGATCACTGCAGCAGCAGGCACGTCGGCGTTTCTTGACGATCGATAATGCGTAAACGCTTGGCTAGTCGCCAGCAACACCGCGGCAAAGACAACAACCAAGACAAGTTGAAGCATATCTTCCATCGCCATCGCACCGGATTCGCCTGGCGATAGAACGAAATCAGCAATGCCTCCGTTCCCGCATGTCGGGAAAAAGATGCAATCGAGTTCGACTTGGGACGCTCGTGCCTCGTGTAAGAAGGGTCTCAGCAAAGTGGAAGCTGAGGCCCAGAGGTCGACGGCTGGCTGGGCCGTTCGAATTGGCGCGGTTAGGACGCGCTCGTAAGGCACTGTACGCCGGGCCGTTCCTATCTCTTGCGCGCGAGCCGCTTCTCCACCCGCTTGCGGCTGTTGCCAACCTTCTTCACTGCCTTCTTCACGGCGGCGGCCGATTTACGGGTCTTCTTGGATTCGTAGTTGACTTCGTGCCGCTGTCGGCCGGCGATCCATCGCAAGGCGATGCCGGTGATCCTGACGACGGACGAGGAGCGCGACGTCTGGCTGCGCGCGCCAAGGGATGTGGCCAAGGCGCTCCAACGGCCGCTGCCTGACGACGCCCTGAAGATCATCATGCGCGGCCCCGATAAGGAAGACAGGCTGGCCGCATGAAGTACGTCGACGAGCCCCTACGCCGACCCGGAGGAAGCGAACTGGCGCATGCTATCGAGCCGGTGCAGGAGCACCTACATGAAGATCACGCCTGAAGGCGCCGAGCTGTTTGCCTAATCGGCATAGGAACGAAAGCCCCGCTGGGGGCGTTCACGCGTTCATCATGCCGCGCTACTTCTTTCATATTTCGAACGGCCATCCCTTCCGAGACCCGAAAGGTGAGGAACTGCGGGATGACAACGCTGCTTGGGAGCAGGCGCTAAGAACCGTGCGTGATATCGAGTCGTCGCTCGACCTTGATGGATCGCCCGAGTGGTCGATTGAGGTCAAAAGGGGCCATAGTTCAATCTTTCGAATCGATGTGTCCGCTAGAAGGATTGAATCCAATCAGCCCTAGAGGCCCGGGCGTTGATGCAGGTAGGTGCCATCGAACCCCGCCAAAGCCTCCAGCTTTTCGGGTTGGAGAAGGCGAAAGTTCGCTCGATCGACTGTCAGAAGCCCATCCCCCCGAAGCTCCTGCAGCACTCGGTTGACATGCACCGTCGACAAGCCGAGGCAGTCGCTAAGCACTGACTGCGTGACCGGTAGTTCAAATCCACCATCCTTGGCTCGGCCTACGGCTTCGAGCCTTCGGTAAAGCTCGATAAAAAGGTGCGTCATCCGGGCAGTTGCCGATCTGCGCCCGACATTGACGATCCATTCCCGGAAAATGGCCGCATCAATCAACGTTTCCCGCCAAAGAGCCGCTGCCACCTTCGGACGCTCCTTGCTCATTTGCCACATCGCGTCATGCGAGATGAATCCAAGGGTGCACGGCGTTAGCGCCACCAAGTCATGGTCCATGATCCCGAGGTGGAGGCTTTGCAGGTCGGGAATTTCGCCTGGGATGTGCAACGAAAGAATCTGCCGCTGCCCGTCGAAGGTCGTCTTCGAACGAAAGCCAAAACCCTCGGCGAGGAGGCAGCATTCTGTCGGACGAGCACCATCGGCCACGATCACCTCGAGCGCGCGGAGACTTTTGCTTCGGATTGGCAAATGCTGGATTGCCTGGATGTCGTCTCCATCCAAGGAGTTCGACATCGTCAATTTTGTGATGAGAGCAGTCGTCAAAATTCCCGTCATCGGCATCTCCAGACACGCCGGAACGGGCAGTTAAATACTGCTCCGGCCGAAACAGCGGGAGCGCTACACTCTCAGTCACCAGCGCCCTACGATCGTTGCCGGTGATGCAAGTTAACGCGGGCTAATAAATTGGTTCCCAGAATAAACAACTTAGTGCTCGCAAGGCCTGGAACGGGGAGCCTCCGGGATAGCCCGGGGTCGGTGCCGCTCCGCAGCAACGTGGTCGAGCGGGCGCCTCATTCGAAACGCCTCCTGTTCATAATGACAAGGCAGCTACCACAATGATGGCATTCACTAGATGCGAATAGCTTCACCGACTACGATCCGGCGGACCACGCACGCCAATGCCGGACGCGATCGCACTCGCTATGGCGTCCTGAAATTCGTTCGGCCCAACGGCCAGCCATCCCTTTTCTTTTGGGAAACCTATTAGTAGCCGCTGGATGGCACGTTCCGCATTGGACACCTTTTCTCGAAGTGCAAGCAGCTCTGCTCTCTTCTGTTCCAGCCTATCAACGGAGATGAGCAAGGATTGAAAATTATTCATCGACCCGGTTTTGTTGAAAACAACCATATGCGCCTCCCTTCTGGGAATAAATAGCATCTCGCACTTTGAGGAGTGATTCCTTTACCTGTGTTAGATGAACGCGAGACTCCCTGCCCGTCGTTCGCCGGCGCATCGAAGTGCGGGAAAGCTCGGCAGCTTTTAGGAACGATCAGGCTTGGCCGAGGTCAACTCGCACCGAGGGGGCAAAGGCTTCTGGCTGAATGCATAGCCCCGAGGAGGGTTAGTTTACCTGCCTACCCGATGGCGCATCCATGACCATTCACCGAATACATCTGATGACCAGCCTAAAGGAGCCGCTGAATGCAACGAGGGGCGTTGTGGGTGCCAAAAACTCGGGCCTATATTGCGAAAACGAAGACTGCAGAGAATTTATTTCATTGGCGGTCGGTACTGCCCCACGAGGAGACAAGATCGAGGTCGTTGCTGAGCCACCCGGAAGTCAGCAGCTTTTCGTCTGTCCGGCGTGCTCGCATAGGCAGTGGCGTTTTCTGCACGAACTCGTCTATGTCCGCTTGACGAGAGTGCGCAGGCGCAAGCGTCCGCGGAACCAAGTCAGTTAGCAAACGTCTAAATGACGGACGAGGAGCGCGACGTCTGGCTGCGCGCGCCCTGGGACGAAGCAAATCGCTCAAGCGTACTTCAGCTTTAGCTCGTGATGCGCGAAGATTCCGCAAGCTGTGGTGGAGGACTTTCGTCAACGACCACTAGGACCGGAAGATTTTTTTGGGAGACCATCCATGACCGAGGAGCCACTCACGGTAGACCCAGGCAATATTCCAGAAGCGCTTTGCATAGGAAAAATCAACCTCTCGTCGGGGCCTGGGTCACTCATGACACTCACATTTACAAACGTTCGGCCAAAGGCAGGTCCGCTATTCGATTCGAATAAGATTGAGCATGAAAGCATCGTTCGCGCTCGCATTGTTACGACGTTGGACAATTTGATTGCATTGCGGGATCTATTGAACAGTTCGATACAGCAAACGCCAGCTCCTTCCGCCAGCAGCGGGGCCGTCAAGGTCCATTGATGTGTTGTTGGCAGGACGGATTTTCGGAACATCAAGGATGGAGGCGAGTTTAAATACGGCCGTAATCTAGGCGGAGGCCCGAGACAAAGAAGGGCCGAACCATGACAACGTTCCGAACCGATCAAGTTGACGACAATAGGGTGAACATCAAGCGCGCCCCGAACATGCTGGCTGGGTCGATCGCCCGGGTCGACGATCACTGGCACGTCGAGATCGTGTGGGGCGGCCCTGGCGGCGCCATCACCTACGAGGCACCATCACTGCCCCGCGCGTTGGCGTTCATGGACGGGGTCGACGCGGCATTCGAGCGGGTGATAATGCTCGGTGAGCGCTAAAGCCGCAGGCCGACAGAGCATATGGCAGCCAAGGCGCCAGAAGTGCCGGCTCACAGCGCGTTATTCGCGGCGGAGAGTTGAGGTGGAACGCGCAACTTCCAGCCAAGTTCTCCAGGATGGCCTTTAAGAAGATTCGAGCGTGGCTGACGCAGCTCGGCGTGCTAACCGCGCGCCCCCGCGGCGTTTGCGCTTTTCGCCATGTACGGCATCGCCTGGATTGCCTTAGGCAACGGTTTGGAGTGGCACTCCCTAGCCACGCTCGCGACCTGGGGCATGACGTTGGTAATTCAGCGCGCCGAACACCGAGACACCGAGGCCATTCACGCCAAATTGGACGAGCTTCTTAAAGCAAGCCGCCGGGCGAGCAATGAGCTAATGGACATCGACGACAAGGATGCGGAGGAAGTCGAGCGGGAACGCGAGGAGGTTCGCGCTGAGAAGTCGGGATAGCTCAATCTGCGGGAGCCCAACACGGCGCGTCGAAACCCTGGATACCGTGTTCTCGCGCATTCTCTGCCTGCCATCCTAAAACGCGCGGTTGAGAAAGATCGGCAGCCCCCGCTTGTTGGAATAGAGAGGACGGTAGCGCTCCGTGTTGTATGTGCTGGCGACGTCCAGCTTGCGCGGTCCGAGCCTGGCGTCAGGGATGGGCACGAGGTCATAGCGGCCCTCGACCAGCGCCGACATGAGGCCGGTCTTGCCTTCCAGGATGGCATCGTAGGCCATGTTTCCAAAAGTCAGGGCGACCAGCTTGTCGATGAAGTCGGGATCGCCCGATCGCAGGTCGTAGGTGAGATCAGAGACGATGGTCTCCTCGCCGGCGCGCCGCTTGATCTCGTCGGCAAGCGCTTCGGCCACGCTTGCCTTCTTGCGGTGACCGTAGGCATCCGGTTCGCCGTATTCCTGCGCTTTGTAGCCCTCCCATTCGGCGCCTTCGCTCAACACGATCAGCGCATAGTTGCTCGGGTTGCCGCGCTTGTCCTCGAGCAGCAACTGGATCAGCTTGTCGAGATTGACCTTGTACTCCGGTATCGCGCATCGGATCGAGGTCGCGTATGCGGTATAGAGTGCTGTAAAGCCGGCATCGCGGCCAAAGATGCGGAAAATGCCAACGCGCTCGTGCGAGCCGACTGTGGTGCGCTGCCGCTGGATCGCATCGCTGGCGCGGGTGATCGCCGTCGAGAAGCCGATGCAGTACTCGGTGTTGCGGACGTCGTTGTCCATCGTCTTCGGGATGGCGATGATCTTGACGCCGAGTCCGTTCAGCTTGTCCGCATAGCTGAGCGTGTCATCGCCGCCGATGGCGATCAAATGTTCGATGCCGAGCCCCGACAGGTTCGCCAAGACCTGGTCGGTGAGCTCCCAGGTCTTGGTTGCGATCCCGCCCCTGGTGCTCTCCGAGACCGGAACGTCGCTGCCGACAAGATGATCGGGCAGCTTTTTCATCTTGGAGGGATTGGTGCGGCTCGAGTGCAGCACGGTGCCGCCGCGTCGGTCGATGATGCGCGTGTTTTCACGGTTGAGCGGAATGAGGTAGTGCGATTTGCTGGCGGGGTCGTCGAGGTTCAGGTGCGTGAGGGCCTCCCAACCGCGGCGGAGACCGACGACCTCGATGTCGTCCTCGCTGCCGCGATAGGTCACAGTCTTGATGATTGCGTTGAGGCCGGGAACGTCGCCACCGCCCGTGAGAACGCCGATGCGCTTTTTCGCCACGCTCGCCTCCTTCCACTGCTGCCGGCCTGCAGCGTTCCCTACTCGGCCGCTTCCGGCTTACGCTCCTCGCGCAGCCGAAAACGCTTCAGCAATGCGGACACGGTATCGCGGAAGCCGCCATACTCCAACTCGGAATAGGGCAGCATCGCAGCGCCGGACCAGCCTTGGCTGCGCATCTCGATTGCCTTGCGTTGTGCGCTCCGGCGTACCTCGTCCCACGCCGGATTGTCAAAGAAATCGGTGTAGGACTCTGAAAAGCGGCCCTCCTTGTCGATCGAAAAGCCGGCGCAGGAAACGATCGGCAGGCAGTACATGCCAGTCACCGGTGTATTAAGCGGCACGGGCATGAGCGGCATCACATGCGAGCCGCGCGCATCGCCACCCACGAAGTGTGCCTTGGCGAAGGGAGAGACGATTTCCTCAGGCGCCGGGAAAATTCCCTGGTTCCTGATGATCGCGACCGGATCATCCTTGCCGGTGTACTTGCCTGCGATCGCGTGAAGACGCTGCGCCGACACGGCGGCGGCGACCTCGCCATGTGTTTGAGAAACGATGCGATCAATGCCAAAGCGCTCGTTGTCGCGCAGCAGCGCGGCAATGTGGTAGTTGTCCGCGGGCGCGTTGAGTTCGATCACGCTGTCGCCGGCTGTGTTGTCCATGTCGATGATATGGAAACGGAATCCCTTGATCATCTGGGGCAGCATCAGCCCCGCGCAATACATTGGATCAGCAAAGGCAAGGTAGAGCGGCAGGTTGTAGGCGCCGGGGCCGCATTTGTCGGCGGCGAACACCATGAATGACTCCGCGGGTCTCGGACCCGAGAGGCTGTGGTCGAAGCTGAGCTCGGCGACGCCCGGGCCGGCACCGCGAATGTTTCCGGAAGGCGCGTCTGCGAGAAGATCCTGGCCGGCGCCGTAGAGACCGGACGTCTTCGCAACCGAAGTGGCGGCGAGAAACGCCTTCCAGGCGAGTTGATGGATCTCAGGGCTCCCCTCGCCCCGTGTGTGCGTCATGATGATCGCGATGTCGTCGCCGGTGTGGCAGATGAAGGCATCGATCAAAACGCCATTGCAGATCGCCTTGGCGACCTCGCCCTCGACCGTTGCGATCATGCGTGAAGACGGTTTCGTATGCCCGCCTACGGAACCAATGTCAGCCTTGATGACCGAAAGAGTAAGTCTCATGAGCATCCCTCCCAACAGCACAGCACAGCTCAGCGCCTCGGCCACGACGCCTGCTGCGCCGGGGCGACGGCGCTGCTCATCCGCGGGAACGAACGTCTGATGTTGCGATTGGGTTCCAGCCGGAGGTTTATTAGCGTCCGCACTGAGTGAGCGACCCGCCCTTTGGTGCAGACAAGTTTGCCAAGGCGGAAATAAGCGGTGCATGGAGGCATGCCCCCTCCGCAGCGATCTCACACGTCGCCATCTCGCAAGCTCAGCGCACCAAGGCTTCGCTGGCGAACCGCCGCGTCGTCCTGGAGATCAATGAGCCTTTCGTCTGCCGCGAGAGGGGGCGTGCCGTTCGACCGAGGCGCGGACCTCGCGTGTGCGGCGCGTTGCTGCCAACTCCGCATCCGCGACACGTTTGCGAAGCGCAAACAGGGCCGTCACTTCGCGCTGAAGATCGAACAGGCTGGTTGTGTTGAGATAAAAATGTGCCTCCGACATAAGAGGCCCGCATGGTCGTCGCATTGGCTACGCCTCCGCTGCGAAATGCTCCTGCTTTTCCCATGAGGCAGGGCCATTTGCAAATAACCCATGTGATTCCAGATTTCCGGAGATCGCATCCTTTAAGCGCGTATCGTACGGCGCGCAGAACGCCCGGTGTGTGCACTTTTGAACACAAGCGATACGGGAGTGAGTTGGCTTGCCGCGATCGAGGGGCACGCTCAACTCGGTTCTTGCGGCGGTTGCACCCGACCTCTAGCGCTAGAGCGTTTTCGAGCGCGTCATTGTTGTGGCGGGACCGCTGCCACGCCGGATCCGCAAGTCTTCAGTCGCGAGGCTGATACGGAAAATCGTCGTGCCGTCTTCGACGACGTCCAGCGACCAGCTTTCACCCGGTTGCAGCGATCCCTCGATATCGCGCACCAGTCGCAGGGCTTCCGCCCAGGCGGTTTCAGCATCCGGCAGTTCCATGCCCTCCCGGTCATGGAAAGGCCTGAGCCCGGCAATGTGAAACTGATAGATATGCATTTTGCGCCAACGCGAGGCAGCTCCCTCTCGTTCCGCAAAGCTTCATTGCTGATGCAGATAGGTATCGTTGAACCCTCCGATCTCCACGAGCTTCTCGATGTCGCTCAGCTTCACCATGTTCTTCTGAATGTCGAGCACGCCCTCGGCACGAAAGGACTGGAGCACCCGGTTGACATGTACCGCGCTTAGCCCCAGCGCCTCCGCCAGCCTCGACTGGGTGATCGGAAATTCGAACTCGTCATCCGCGGCCAGCCCCATTGCGGTCAGCCGCTGGCGGAGTTCGGCAATGAGATGGGCCATGCGTCCCGCGGCCGTCCGCGTGCCCAGGCTCACGATCCACTCCCTGAAGACAGCCGCGTCCACCAGCGTTTCACGCCAGAGCGCCTGCGCGATCGATGGCCGCACTTCGACGAGCTGATGGATGGAACGATGCTCGATGAAGCCGATCCGAGCGCGCGACAGCGTCACCAGATCGTGGTCCATTCGGTCAAGGAAAAGACCCTGCAGGTCCGGCATGTCGCCTGCGGGGTGGAACGACAGGATCTGTCGCTTGCCGTTCTCCGCCACCTTGGCGCGATAGGCAAAGCCACTCAGGATCACGCAGCAATGCGTCGCGTGTTCGCCTTCGCGAACGACGACCGTTTCTTCCGGAAATTCCTTGACCTGAACACGCAAGGAGCGGAGCGCGGAAACATCATCGTCGCTCAATTTGGAATTGACCCGCAGCCTGCGGATCATCATTTCGCTGGGCATTTGTCCAAACCAAAGGCAGGTGCAATTGCAATAACGCGCGAGAGCTGTCGCCCTTTTGCCGCTCAGCGGTAAGACGAAAACCCTACCCCTCCTCGCCGGGGTTAGCTAGTCATTGTTCCCGACCTGCAGGGATTCGGTTGCGCTGCCGCGAATCCGCGCGCTATACTTGCCGTTTCAAGGGCTGAGGCTGCGAGGCGAGCGATCACCTAATGATCGGCCGATTCCTCGTTGCGGACAGGCTGGTGCTCGACGGCCAGTGTTCGGTAATGCGCAGCCATCTCGCGGTAATGCGCCCGCGAGATCGGATCCTTCGCCTCCTCGGCGCGCCGCTCGAACATTTCCGCTCGCTTCCGAAGTTCCATAGCGTCGGCCATCGATCCTCCGCCATTCGCCTCATTGGACCTGATCGAAATATGGTCGCGACGTGCGGCCAATACCAGAGAGACAAGGATTACAGTCGGTTCACAATTAGCGCGATTTGCTTGCCTGAGGCTGCGGCGTGCCGCCGCGACCTGCGCCCGGAACGGCTCGGTCCGAGCGATCTGAAGCCGCCGTAAGCAGCACCTGTCCATAATTCTCGTAGAGGGGAACGCCGGGCTGGTAGAGCCGCCCGGCAGGCGCTGCCGGCGGCGGCGCACCACCGGACGGCGATGCAGGCGGATTGATGAGACTTGAACGCAGATACCGGTCGCCATCCGTCGGCATTAGCGACTGGCGACGCGCGATCCGTCAGGCCGCTCTGCGGTCTCCTGCGGCTTGATGCAGCCTTTGCAGATCACGAGCTTGCTGGCGAGCTTGCGATCGGCATCTTCGTCAGAAACCTGCTCCCGCTCATCCGCGGATGGCTCGGTCGCCTGAGCCACCTTCGCTGAGTGTCTGGGCGTTCGCCGCGGCGCGTTCGGATCCTCTCCCGCCCCGTCCCAGGCAAACGTTCTCGGCCCGGTCGAAGCCGTATTCGTCACGCCATATTGCGCGCAGGCACCAAGCGCGAGCGGAAGAAGCAGGATGACGATCCGGCAGGCCGGGTTCCGAACATGACGCATGGCGATACTCTGATACAACTGATGCTGTGAGCTAAGTGCAGAATGGCTAACAAATCGTTTTAGCTAGATGCCCATTGATCAGAGCGAAAAGATGGCCGAAGCGGCGATGGAGATCGCGAGAAGGAAGAATGCGTAAGTCAGTGGGGAGCAGCTTTTGAGTCCCCTGCTCTTCCTACCGACGGCGCACGATCTCCGCAGTCGAAACAACGAACTCGGTCAGCACACCGTCCCGGCTCATCGGCATCAAGCGCACCTCGACATCGCGCAGCATCGGCTCGACCTTCTCGCCCAAGACGGCCGGCGAGGAAGACGAGAAGGTCAACATGCGTTGCGCCAGGTCAGCCACGCTGGTTTCCTTCACGCTCTCGACCCGGATCATCTCAGCGGCCTGAAATGCGGTGCCTTGCAGCAGGGAGGAAAGCTCGCGATGCACGCGCCTCCCCGAACGTGACTCGGACCATAGTTCTTTGTCCGACCAGGTACGCCGCGCTGCGGTGTATTCCTCAAGCCACGCATTGCGCCCGTCGGGCGCGGAGGCGGACGCGCATATGGCGACGACGCCACCCGGCGCCACCAGCCGTTCGAACAGCGGGCCCAAGGTGCTCTCGTCCAGCCAGTGGAGCGCTCGTCCGATGGTAACGAGATCGAAGCGCCCGATGCTTTCCGGCAAGTCCTCCGCCCTGCTCTCGACCAGCGTCACCTCCCGTCCGGCCTGCTTGGCCGCCTGCCGTGCGGCCGCCAGCATGTTCGGCTCGGGATCGACGGCGACAATGCGTCCGACATAGTCCGCAAAGCCGAGCGCGAGCAGGCCGGGCCCGGTGCCGAGATCGATCAGCGCATGCTGCTTCGTGAGCGCCAGGCGCTGGGCGACCTCACGGAAGAACGTGGGCGGATAAGGCGGCCGGAATTGCTCATAGAGGTCAACTGTCGTTGCAAAACGTCCCATTCCGCACGCCCAATCATCGAGGTCATCGAAGTGTGTACAGCGAAAGTAACCCGCTGCACCGGCGCGTCACCTTAAATCTGGATCACATTTTTACGCGCACCCCGTTGTTGCCCGAAGCGTTCTGGCGTGGCCGCCTACCCTTCCGGAATGGCTGCTTTGGCCATGAGCCGACAGCGGCGATGGGTCGCTCTCAGGTTCTTCGGGAGGTGGGCATCGAGGAGCTCGATTCCGCCGCCTCTTGATCGATCAGTGAACGGCCGTCATGGCCTTGGCCAATTGCTCGTGAAGTCGGCGTTGTTCGTCGTCGCTAAGCTTCTGCGGTTCGAGCACGACGACAAATCGTTTGAGCGTTCCGGTAAAGCGGAACGGCATCTTGTCGGCATATTCCTCCAGTACCGGCGTTCCCGTGTCTTGACCGACGTCGAAGGTTTCATCGAGCGAGAACCGACAAGGCAGGGTTTGTGGAATCCGTCCCTGTGCGACCTGCTTTTCGTCTACCAGCAAGGTGGCTATCGCCCCCTTGCCGATGCCGCCACCTTCGTACTCGAATTTGACGCGGAGGATATGATTGCCAGCCGGGAGCGACTGATCGGATGCCACTTTGAACTTGTGGTCCGGCTGGTTCGAAAGCGCGTAGGCGAAGACGGGCTTGCCGTCCATCGCCAGCAGTGCCCAGCCGCCGAAACGGCCTCCGATCGTGGCCAAGACGCCGTTCGCACCACCCTGCGGGATGGCTACTTCGGCAGCGATCGTCCACGACTTGTTCTTGAAGTCCGGCGCCGATCCCTCCGGGATCCGGATCATCCCCGGAAAGTAGGTGAACTCACTCCGGCCGCGGGTCAGGCTCGGCCGAATTGCCGGATCAACCCGGGATGCGAAGCTGGAGTCGAGCGGATAGACATTGTATTTCCTTGCTTCCGCATCGAACGCATCCTGCAGCTCTTTGAGCTTCGCGGGGGACTTTGCCGCCAGATCGTTCGACTGGCTGAAGTCTTCACTGATGTTGTAAAGCTCCCATTTGAAGTCATCGGGGTTGGGCTCGTATCCGCTGGTCACCCAGGGCAGGCGAAGCGGCGTCGTGCTCGCCATCCAGCCATCCCTGTAGATGGCCCGGTTCCCCAACATCTCGAAATATTGGGTGGTGTGTTGTGTCGGCGCCGTGGCGCTGTCGAAGGTGTAGACGAGGCTAGTGCCATCCAGTGGCTTCTGCTTCACACCGTCCATGATATCCGGAGGCGTGACCTTCGCGGCCTCATAGATGGTCGGCACGATATCGATCACGTGACAGAACTGGGTTCGCAAGCCGCCCTTGTCCTTGATGCGTGCCGGCCACGATATCACCATGCCGTTGCGGGTGCCGCCGAAGTGCGATGCGATCTGCTTCGTCCATTGCATCGGGGTGTCCATCGCGTGCGCCCAACCGACCGGATAGTGGTTGTAGGTCAGCGGGCCGCCCAGCTCGTCGATCATCGAGAGCAGAAACGGGAGGCTCTCCGTCACGCCATTGGCGGCGGTAGCGACCTCGTTGGTCGTGCCCTGCAGGCTGCCCTCGGCACTCGCGCCATTATCACCCATCATGAAAACGACGAGCGTGTTATCCATCTGGCCTGATTGTTCGACAGCGTCGAGCAGACGACCGATGTTGTAGTCAGCGTGTGACAAGGCGCCCGCGTACACTTCCATCATCCGCGCATACAGGCGCTTCTGGTCCGCCGACAAGGAATCCCACGCTGGGATCTGTTCCGGGCGGGCGGTCAGCTTGGTATTGGGCGGCACAACTCCCAGCTTGATCTGCCTGGCGAGCGTCTCCTCGCGCAGCCTGTCCCACCCCTGATCGAACTGCCCCTTGTATTTCGCGATCCAGTCTTTCGGCGCGTGATGTGGTGCATGCGCAGTGCCGGTCGCGTAGTAGAGCAGCCACGGCTCGTTGGGCGCGAGCGCGTGCTGCATCCGCATCCAGGCAATCGCCTTGTCGGCGAGATCGCGATCCAGGATATAAGCAGGGTCGCCCAAATAGGGCTCGATTGGCGTCGTATTCTCGTAGAGTGCCGGGTGCCATTGGTCGCTATCACCGCCAATGAACCCATAGAAATACTCAAAGCCCAGGCCATTCGGCCACAGATCGAACGGGCCCGCCTGACTGGACATCCAGTCCGGCACATTGTGCATCTTGCCGAACCACGATGTATTGTAGCCATTCTCCCTGAGAACGGCCCCCACAGAGCCGGCGCTCTTCGGCACCAGCGAATTGTAGCCGGGATAACCGGTCGCGAACTCGGTGATGACCCCGCTCGCCACCGAATGATGGTTGCGTCCGGTGATCAGTGCTGCCCTGGTAGGAGAACACAGCGCGGTGGTGTGATAACTGTTGTAGCGAAGCCCGTTGTCCGCGAGCCGCTGGAAGTTGGGGGTCTGGATGGGCCCTCCAAACGTGCTGGTCGCGCCGAAGCCCACATCGTCAGTCAAGATCAGGAGGACGTTCGGTGCCCCCGCCGGGGCCTCGACCCCTTTTGGAAAGTCGGAGTCCGAACCCTTCACTGTGCGCTCGATCTTCCCTGAGAAGGGCGGCTCCGGCCTCGGCAGTACCGTGTCTGTCGCGGCAGATGCCGTGCGCGGGAGCGCAGTCGACGTAATCACTGATGCAGCAAGGAGTGAGGTGGAGCCGAGCAGACGGCGTCGACTGATCTCGATCCTTTTCGCGGGGGAAGAACGATTGGACTTGTTGCCTTGTTCGTCGTCGCGCATGGTTGCCTCCTACGATACCGGCATGTCTCCGAAGTTGCGGACATCCATCGTCTCTGGCGACATCTGTCTCCGTGCGATCTGTTACTTGCTGGTCATCGGGCAGTATGTTGGGTGAATGGCAACACCCGTTGGAACTCGGGCCCATTGCGGCTGCTATGCAGCCCCCGACCAACATCCCATTCGCGGCTGGGACAGCGCCACAGGTCCGCTTGGAGTCCAAAATCGCGGATGCGACACAGCTCTTCTTGATCTAAATCAATCGATTTGTGCCTTGGGTCAGCTCACACCCTAGCCTTTCTCCTCCGTGAGCAGATAGGACCGGAATGCTCCGGGAGCCTCGCCTCGTAAAGGAAGCTTCGGAACATGAGCGACCGCTGTCGGCAAAGGGATGTACGCGCACGGTCTTTGAGCAACGGGCTAATCAGCCGCAATTCCAGATCGGCCCGATCGGCGTCCGCGTCCAGCAAGGACCGAAGCTGCCGCCATTGTAGCGACCGCCGTAGAAGCCAGGCCGACCGAAATAATGCCAGTCGCCATCCCACCCGTAATAACGTGGGACTGGATCGATGTACCAATGGCGCCGGTCGCGACGCGCCATGCGCGAAGCCAAAGTTTTCTGCTTGTAAAGTGGAAGGCTGTTGTTCGGTGGCTGCTGATAGCCCGGAAGGAAACCGTAGCCGTGCCAGCGTGGCGGCGCTCGTTTATGAACCGGCGCAGCCGGCGCTACGACCGGCAGCAGTGACAGGACGACGGCAATCGACAGACACATCAGGCGCGACATGAGCACAACATAGACGTCCAGCTGCTCGGAAGCGACTCAAATCCCAGTGCATGGTTGCTCCCGACTTTCTCTCATCGATTCGATACGGTAAATCGACCCGTCATATTTTCAGGGGTTCAAATTCTGAGGACGGGTGAGCCATGGGAATACCAGCCGATAGATTGCCAACCGGCGGCTTTGCTCGCCTCGTCCCCGAGTTGGACGTGTTTGACCTGGAAACGAGCAAGACATTCTGGTGCAAGATACTTGGTTTCCAGATTGCCTATCAGCGCCCCGAAAATCGCTTCATGTACCTCGAGCTGCAAGGAGCTCAGGTCATGCTGAAGCAACAAAATGGTAACTGGGAAACTGGGGCTCTGGAACGACCGTTGGGACGCGGGATCAACTTTCAGATCTTCGTCGACTCCGTCGCACCTCTTCTCGATGCACTGAAGCATGAGAAATGGCCCCTCTTCAGAGAGTGTCATGACGCCTGGTATCGGATTGCAGGAGAGGAGCGCGGCAACAGGCAATTCCTGGTGCAGGACCCTGACGGCTACCTCCTGCGTTTCGCACAGGATTTGGGAAGCAGGTAATTCCCTCGAACGGCACCAGTCGGACCAGCCATGTTGAACGAATTCGCTCACGAGATCTGGACTGCGGATGGACCCGACGTCGCGGTAGCCGGATTTCATTATCCCACCCGGATGGCCGTCATCAGACTGTCGGACGGAGGCCTCTTCATCTGGTCGCCGATAGAACTCACCGATAGCCTGCGGGCGGAGGTCGATGCCGCAGGTCCGGTGCGGCACATCATTGCTCCCAATTCACTTCATCACCTGTTCCTTCCACACTGGAAGCGCGCCTACCCTGGCGCCAAGCTCTACGCCCCGCCGGGATTGCGCAGGAAACGCGAGGACATCGTCTTTGACGCTGATCTCGGAAGTGTGCCGAGCCCGGATTGGATCGAGGAGATCGATCAGGTCCTGATGCAGGGCAACCTGATCACGACGGAGGTGGTGTTTTTTCACATCAAGAGCGGGACCGTGCTGTTTACCGATCTGCTCCAGCAGATTCCGGCCGACCGCAACTCCGGCTGGCGGGCCATGGTGGCGAAGCTGGACCTCATGGTAGGGCCCGAGCCATCGGTGCCGCGCAAGTTTCGTGTCGCCTTCACCAACCGCCGCGCTGCGCGAAAGTCTCTGGACTACATTCTCGCATGGCCAGCTCAGAAGGTGCTGATGGCCCACGGGACACCGGTGGAAAAGGACGCGCGAGTATACCTGCGCCGTGCGTTTGGGTGGCTGACCGCGTGATTTAGAGCGTCGGAGCCGCGAAGACACTTACATGCAAATTGCAGGAAGGTTCGCGTGTTAGCTGCGCAATAGGTCGCTTCTGACGACCCCTACAACACTATTCAAAACAGAAGAAAGGTCCCGATCAGGATGCCTGCAGCAAAGGACCAAAGTCCCAAGGTGCAGGCTGAAACAACGCGGACAAGGTTACGAAGCTGCTCCTCGTGCTCCTCCTCTGCTGTCTTAGGGAGATGAGCCGTCATTGGCGCTGTCTTGCCTATGCTTTTGCTCGGCATTGGCAAGATTTACGCCCCCAAATCATGGTGAAGGCGGGGCAATTTGGGCGCTGCAGCGATGCCGATTTTGTGATCAGGCGTGGGGCCGAGCCGCAGCGGGAGCGGCGTCGAGGTCTTGCTTCAGCGGGCCAAGAAGGTCGGCTTGGGGTCATGACAACCGCCCAATAGATCGTCCGGTACATTGCCGAACGCGCGCAGCACGGTGGTCGTCGATTCCGGATAGCCGACGCGGACGAACGCGACGGCTCCGGCATGGCCCAGGACCTGCCAAAAACCTTTGGCGCGCTCGATCGCCGCCGCAGGGCTCGCGCATTTGAAAGGCTCGCCGGCGACGAGACCATCATCGGTCAGGTCGAATGGCATGGCGACAAAGAGAGTGATCTCGCCCATGGCCGTCTCCCCGATTATTTCGCTGCCCGTCTGATGGGGCTGATCGCGCATTGAAAGCAAGTTTGGCTCGTCCTGGCTTGCGCCAAATCAATATGGCTTCACCGATCCGTCATTTATGCTGTTTGGTCCGCGCAGACCAGAGGTCTGTCCCGACCGAAGGCGTACCCCCGGCAAAGCCCGCTTTCCCTGGCGCGCGGCGTATGCGAGCCTGGACGGAAGAAACCATCAACGGTGCATCCGCCATGCCCGATCCAGACCTGTCTGTCGACGGCGCCCGCGTTCTCGCCGATCTCAATGCGCTCCGCGCCATCGGCGCCTACAAGACCGGCGTGCACAAGCCGACGTTTTCGGAGCCGCATATGCGCTCGATCGAGTGGCTTGCCGCGAAGCTTCCGGAAGCCGGCCTCGCTCCCACGATCGACGGCATCGGCAACGTTCTCGGCACCAGCGCAAAACCTGGCTTGAGGCTCCTGGCCGGCTCGCATCTCGAAAGCCAGAATTTCGCCGGCTGGCTCGATGGACCGCTCGGCGTCGTCTATGCGCTCGAAGCCGCCCGCGTCATCAATCCCGACGCGAACCTTAAAGGTGCAGTCGAGGTCGCCGCCTGGTGCGACGAGGAAGGGCATTTCGGCCATTTCCTCGGCAGCCGCTCCTACGTTGGCGCCGTGACCGAAGCGGAGATCGATGCCGCGCGCGACCGCAGCAATGGCCGCCCCATGCGTGAAGCGCTGGCGAGTGTCGGGCTCGCCGGCCGCCCGCGCGTCACCGCCGAACGCGGACGGCACGTCGGATATCTCGAGGCCCATATCGAGCAAGGCCGGACGCTCGAAGACAGCGGCCTCAAGATCGGCGTCGTCACCTCCATCGTCGGCATCTGGCAATATCGCATCACGTTCACCGGCGAGCAGAACCACGCCGGCACCACACAGATGGCGATCCGCCGCGATGCTGGCCTTGCGCTCGCCAAATTCTGCGTCGCGATCGACGACAGCTTCCCTGCCCTGTGCGGACCGCGCACGGTATGGACCACCGGCCGCATCACGCTCGACCCCGGCGCGCCCAGCATCATTCCCGGCCGCGCCGAAATGCTGTTCCAGATGCGCGACGACGATCCGGGCGTGATCGAACGCCTGGAGGCGCATTTGCGCCGCATGGCCGCCGAGGTCACGGCGGAAGGCCGCTGCAGCGTCGAGGTCGAGCGCATCCGCACCGGCACGCCGGCGATGATGGACGCCGCGTTCCAGGACGCGATCGAAGCCGCCAGCGCGCGCTTTGCCGACGGCAAGTCGATCCGGATGCCAAGCGGCGCCGGCCATGACGCCCAGGTCCTCGTCACCATCATGCCATCAGGCATGCTGTTCGTGCCCTCGATCGCCGGCATCAGCCATCACTGGAGCGAGAACACCGACGACGCCGACATCGTCACCGGGGCAAAGGTGTTTGTCGATGCATGCCGGCGACTGCTCGTGCGGTGAGAGCGCGCCACGGGCTTCCCACTCTCCGTCATTCCGGGGCGCGCGCAGCGCGAACCCGGAATCCATTAGGCCGCAGGCGCAAGCGTGGAAATGGATTCCGGGCTCGATGCTTCGCATCGCCCCGGAATGACAGCGTGTATTGCGGCTCGAACTGCGACATAACAACCCGACGGGCAAATCAGCCAAAAGTCTGTCCAGACTATCAGCGAAAAATAAATCGCTTAACCCGTCGGGCAAATCAGTGATTTAACTCCGCGCGTCTCACGGCGGATGAGGGGCGGCTCGCGAT